>JADGBZ010000053.1 GCA_015231175.1 Magnetococcales bacterium
ATGGCGGGCCGGCCTTTCATGCTCAGGATGTGGGCCACGGCGTTCACCACAACGCCGCGAATGTCATCTGGGGACTTCAGGATCATCGTCAATCATCCGCTCCTGGGTTGTGACTACTCGGCGCCTTTGCAGAAAGGGTCTGACATGAAAGACTTTGTCAGGGCTTCGCCCCGAATCCCACAAGGGCGCTGCCCTGGACTAAGCCGGGGAGCCAGCCCCCTGGACCCCGATGCGTGGCTGCAACAGCTCACGCCATTTCAATGATGGGTAGCATACGGCACCCTTCCAGGCTGGTCGCCATGCCAGCCCAGGAGAAGCCAACGCCGAACCCGGCGAGCAAAACTTTTTTCGGCATGGCGGTCTTGTCGTGCAACTCCTTGCACAGCACCAAGGGAATGCTGGCCGGCGAGAGGTTGCCATAATCTCCCAGGTGGATGGGAACCTTCTCCTTGGGCAATTTTAATTTTTTGCGCAGGTAGTCGATGATGAAGCCGTTGGCCTGGTGGAGGAAGGCATAATCCAGCTCGTCTTTATCCCAACCGGCTGCGGCCAGCAGCCCTTCCGCCAGGGGTGGCACCCGATCCAGGGCGAAGCGCAGGATGGCCGTGCCGTCCATGTAGAGATTATCCAGGCTGCGACCACTGCCATCTTCGGGATTGATCACCACCTGGGCCGTTGCCGGGGAGTGGGGTTGGCGGAAACCACCGGCGGGGATGGTGAGGCTGGGGGCGCCGGAGCCATCGGTACCAAAGCGCACCACGGCGGGGTTATCTCCTCTGGAGACGAGAGCTGCGCCACCTCCATCACCCAGCACCATACGCAAGGCGCGATCCAGGGGATTGACCTTTCGCACCATGGTATCGCCGGCCAAAATGAGGACATGCTCCGCCAACCCCGCATGGATCAACATGCCGGCCTGGATCAGGGAGTAGACAAATCCTGAACAGCCGTAGGGGATGTCGAAAGCGGCCAGGTCGTTGCGCAGGCCGAGGCGGTGTTGCAGAATGCAACTCGTCGCCGGCATGGGGTGATCCGGGGAGTGGGAGGCAAAGATCAGGGCGCCGATCTGTTGCCGGTCAAAATCCAAGGCTTCCAGGAGTTTTTCTGCCGCATGCTGGCAGAGGTCCGAGGCACATACACCATCTGGCGCAACCCGAACGCGGGTGATCCCTGTCGCCTTGATGATGCGTTGCACCTCGTTGTCGCCGAACTCCTTGCCCAGGTCGGCCATGGCGACCCCTTGGGCCGGTACGGCCAGGGAGACACCGCGGATTTGCAGGTGAAATGTCGGTGTATTCATGTGACCAGTCTGTAGAGTTCCTGAATGGTTGTACACTTGGCCAGATCTTTTCCCTTGATCTGCTTGCCATAAGTTTCGTCGGCCAGGGTCATGAAGTGCAGCCAGGCCAGTGAATCCCACTCCTCGATGGTTGCCAACACCGTTTCGGCGGTCAATTCGACATCCGTATCGAGAATTTCTGCGAGTTGCTCCAGAAAAGCTTCCATGATCAATCGACCTGTATTGGTTCCTGGAAAGAGATGGCATCCCACGCGATGGGTTCATCCCGGGAGATGTCGCGTGTTGCCCGACTGCCGATCACCTGAGCATGGTAGCGGGCCCGCATACCGGCGGCGGGACGGCGCTCCGTCAAGTCTTCGGCCATGATGGTACCACCCTGGGGGATATCCCGGGTGGCATAGAGCCCCAGCCGTCGCCCGGTGCGTTGCTCCTCGGGGAGCATGGCCTTGTCCGATGACCCCAGCGCCGCATGGACCATTTTCAAGGATCGGGCCAACTCTGTCATTTCGTGCGGCTCCAGGGCATAAAAATGATCCGGTCCGGTGGCGTTGCGATCCAGGGTCACATGTTTTTCGATGACGCAGGCCCCCCGGGCTGCCGCCGCGATGGCCAGGACAATGCCCAGGGAGTGATCCGAGAACCCCACCGGACCGCCGAACGTGGCGTGGAAGAGATCCATGGTGCGAAGATTGGCCTCTTCGGGAGGCAGGGGATAGAGGGCGGCGCATTGCAAGATGGCCACCTTGTCGTTGCCCCGAACCCGACACAGATGAACCGCCTCGGCCACATCGACAAGGTCACACATGCCGGTTGCCAGGAAGAGAGGCTTTCCGGTGCGGGCCATGGCGTCGATGAGGGGAAAATTGACCATTTCCGACGAGGCCAGTTTATGGGCCTGGGCCCCGGCCTGTTCCAGGGTCGTCAGGGATTGCCCATCGAAGGCGGAGGCTAGAAAAGCCAACCCCTGTCCGGCGGCATGTTGGGAGAGTTCCTGGATCCATTCCGGATTCAACTCCAGGGAGCGGAAGATGCGGTGCAGTTCGCTTCCCTTCGGCTGCATGGCGTCGGCGCGGAAAAGTTGAAACTTGACGGCATCCACCCCGGCCTTGGCCATGTGATCGATCAGGCATTTGGCCTTGGCGATGGATTGATCGAAGTTGGAGCCGATTTCGGCGATCAGATAGGGGGGGTGACCAGGTCCAACCTGGCGACCTCCGATGGAAAATTCACGAGCGAGCACGGATCAGGGTCTCCATTTCATCGAGTATGCGGTCCGTTCCCCGGCCATCGACCAGGGACTGACCTTTGCGGGACATGGCCTGACGTTGCTCGGAGTCATGCAACAACGCCCCGACCGCTGCGGCCAGTCGTGTTGGGGACAAGGTCTCCTGCACGCCAAGATTCCAGGCGGTTTCCTGGGCGGCAAAGGAGGCGTTGACCATGTGGTGACTCTGGTTGATGGAACACTGGATGGAGGGTGTTCCGGTCAGGGCCAGTTCATATTTGGTCAAACCGGTGGCCGCGAGGGTCAGGTCGCACCAGAGCATATGGTCACCCAGACCCTTCGGGGCTGTCAGCATCTCCACCGGATGCGGCGATGCCGCCGCCCGGGTGGCGATATCCTGCACCAGATCCGGGCTGAAACCTGCCGCCACGGCCACACGAATGTCCAGTTGTCGATCCAGGATGGTGTCCAACGCTTCCAGGTATTTCAGGGTCAGCCGGGTCGGATCGCTGCCACCGCAGGTCACCAGGATGCGATTGCCTGTGGTACGGACGGGTCTGGGGCGCACCACATGATGCATCAAGGCAGCCGGAAAGATGCTGTACTCCGGGCCGGCAAGGCGACGACCGGGTGAGCCTGGGTAGAGCGGGTCGGCATCGGGATAGGGCATGATGACCAGATCCAGTTCCAGGCGGCGTTGCGCAGCAAGGGCATGTTCCCGCAACCCATCGAGGAGGATGACCTTTGCGAAACGTTTCCGCAGGGCGGCGACATAGGCGGGAATCTGGTCCAGTTGCTGGAACGTCCGCTGGTGGGCGATGTCCAGCAGCACGGCATCGACCTGGTCCATCTGATCCTGTTGCCAGAGGGCCGCCTCGGAACCATAGGGCGCCAGCGGTGTCAGCAGGGTCCACGGCCAACCTTGCGCATCGATCATGGCGCAGGCAGGCGGATCGGCGCACGCCAGGGTGAAGGCCGCATCTCCCCCACGTTGCCTCCACGCCTCAGCCAGGGAGAGGCAGCGTTGCAGGTGTCCATACCCCAGGTGATGATCCGCATCCAAGCGAAACATGAGCCGCACCAGCGCCCTCCATCAGACCAGCAATTGCGTCAACGCCTCCACCACCCGATCGACATCGTTCTCTTCCATGGCGGGGAACAACGGCAGAGAGAGTACCTGCTGATAATAACGCCTGGCTCCGGAAAGGTCCAGATCACCATAGCGTTTTCGATAATAGGGCTGCATGTGCACGGGCAGATAGTGAACCTGCGTGCCGATACCGGAGGCCCGCAGGGAGCGCATCAGCGCGGCCCGGTCCATGGGCAACTGGTCAAAGTCGATGCGCACGGCATAGAGGTGCCAGACCGGTCTCTGACCCGGTTGATGGCGGACAGGACGGACCCGGGGGGCCAGGGGCGCCAACAGGCGGTCATAACGGTCGGCCAGAAGGCGACGGCGAGCGACGAAATGGTCCAGTTTGCGCAGTTGGCTCACGCCCAGGGCGCAGTTGATGTCACTGACCCGATAGTTGTAGCCGAACTCCGGCATTTCATAATACCACGGGTTGGGGGTGTTGTCGGCGGCCAGGGCCAAAGCCGGGTTGGCGAATGCGTGGGCATTCTGGTGCATGCCGTGGCTGCGCAGGCGCCGCAGGCGATCCCGGTAGACCTCCTGATGACAGGTGACGGCCCCCCCCTCCCCCATGGCGATGGTTTTGACCGGGTGAAACGAGAAAACCCCCAACTCCCCGTGGCGGCAACTGCCGGCCCCCACCAGTTGGCCATCTGCATCCGGGTAGGTCGATCCCAGGGCGTGGCAGGCATCTTCCACGACCAGAATTCCCTTTGTCTCGGCCAGGGCATGCAAGGATGTCATATCAACGCATTGGCCATTCAGGTGGACAGGGAAAACCGCCCGCACCTTGTGGCTTTTCCCGGCCCGTTCCAGGGCGGCCACGAGGTGCTCCGGCCCCATCAGGCCGGTTTCCGGATCCACATCGGCAAAGACCACCTCGGCGCCGACGAAGCGGACGGCGTTGGCCGTGGCCAAAAAGGTCATGGTGGGAACCACGACCCGATCTTCCGGTCCCAGTTCCAAGGTCATGGCGGCCAGGTGCAAAGCGGCTGTACCGTTGGCGCAGGCCACCGCGAAGCGCACCCCGACCCGGGCGGCCAGTTGCGTCTCAAAGGCTTCGACCAGGGGGCCGGTGGTCAGCCAATCGCTGCGCAGCACCTCGGCAACGGCGGCAATATCCTGGTCGTCGATCATTTGCCGCCCATAGGGGAGAAACCGGTTCATTCGTTCTCCGTGGCCCGGATGATGGCATTCAACTGGCTGGCATTCAGCCACTCCGGGTTGGTATCGCTGGCATAGCGGAACCCTTCGGCGACCGGTTTGGCGCCGTGGTTTTGGTAGGCATCCCCGGACCACCAGCGGAACGGGGGTTGAATGACATAGCGGTCGGGAAATTCGATGGTCGTGCGGGCATCATCTTCGGCGATCATCACCTCATGGAGTTTTTCGCCCGGGCGAATGCCGACGATGCGATGGGGCATACCCGGGGCAATGGCATCGGCCAGATCGACCACTTTCATGCTGGGTATTTTGGGAATAAAAATCTCCCCGCCCTGCATCATGGAGACACAGGAGAAGACAAACTCGACCCCCATGGTCAGGGTGATCCAGAAGCGGGTCATGCGCGGATCGGTGATAGGGAGGGCATCGGTTCCTTCCCGCAGCAACCTCTGGAAGAAGGGGATGACGCTCCCCCGCGATCCCATGACGTTGCCGTAGCGGACCACGGAGAAGCGGGTACCGATGGAACCGCTCAGATGGTTGGCGGCGACAAATATTTTGTCGGCGGCCAGTTTGCTGGCCCCGTAGAGGTTGATGGGATTGGCGGCCTTGTCGGTCGAAAGGGCAAGAACCCGTTTGACGCCGGTGCGCAGTGCCGCCTGCACCACATTCTCCGCCCCCAGGACGTTGGTATGGATGCACTCGAAGGGGTTGTATTCAGCGGTGGGCACCTGTTTCAGGGCGGCGGCGTGGATGACGATATCCACCCCCTGGAAGGCGCGTTCCAGGCGATCCCGATCCCGCACGTCACCGATGAAGAAGCGCATATTCTCCCGTCCCATGAAGGGGACGGTGTTTTGCATGTCGAATTGTTTCATCTCATCGCGGGAAAAGATGATCAACCGGCGAGGTTGATATTTTTCCAGCGCCATTTTGGCAAAATGTTTGCCAAAGGAGCCGCTGCCCCCCGTGACGAGAATCGATTTCCCGTTCAAATCCATATCGGAAACATGTGCCATCATGATTTTGCAGATCCAAGCTTGGGGGTTGACCGACGCACGAACGAGCCAAAACGTTCTTGATACTGCATCGACCCGATCATGACAAGGCTAAACCACGATGCCGGCAAAATGGTCCGGCCCGAACCCCACCAAAACTCTGTCCTGGATCCGCCGGGGAGCCACTCCCCTGGATCCCGATGCGTCGCCGGGTGGTGAATGGTTTCGACAAAGTTGTGACAAGAAAAAATCTGGTTGTATCAACCCTGCTCTTTCTGGCAAACTTTGGTCGGTCGTTCAAGCATCGCTCTCTCAAACCGGTGGAGGCCTGTTCAGCATGCTTAAGTTTTCCCCTGACGCCTTTCAGGAGTGGTCCGGATCGGGCTTGGTGGTCTTTGTAGACATCGTAGGATTTTCCAAGCTGGCCGTGGGCAAACAAAGCCGCATGGTAAGCCAGATGAAAACAAGAGCCGTCGATCCGGTGTTAAAGGATCTGCGCAAAAACAACCGCATCATCATCCTGCCCACCGGCGATGGCCTGATGGCCTGCTTTCCGCTCTACCTGGATAGCAAGGAAGAGGAGATTCGTCGTCAGCACCTGACCTTTCTTGCCGCTTTGCTCCATTGGGCGGAGAATCCAACCAAGGAAAACGATAGTTGCCTGCTGCGCATTGGGATGCACTTCGGTCCGGTCAACCTGATGCGCGATTTCAATGATCGACCCAACGCCTTCGGTGATACGGTCAACATGGCCTCCCGGGCCATGAACGCCGCTGACAAAGGGCAAATCCTTCTCAATCAAGGGTATATCAACCAATTTCTGGGAGAAGACATCGCCTATTCGGTCGAGGCGCCACTCCCCTACCAGGTTGGCGGAACTCCGGCGCAACTGACCCTGGAGAGCGGCACGAAGGTGAGCATCAACGTCAAACATGGCGTTTTCATTTCCGTGCGCCCGGCCCGCCTGTTGGTGAACGGCACGCCATTCCGCCACCACCAAGACACTTCGATACCCGTTTCCGCCTATCAAATGGTGGTCTCCCAGACCCCACAGGGCAAGCCCATGGATGCCAAGGATGCGGGGGGGAAAAGCTTCCCTGATCGGCTGCGTCAGGCCCATGCAATCGCGTTCATACAACTGACCGGTTACCGCCTGATCGAGCAATTGGAAAATGGGGTTGTTCCCTTTTCCGACAACCTGCAAAAATTATGGGTCTTGATGCCACACGCCGACCAGACAACCTGTTTTCAGGGCAAGGAGGCCCAGATTCGCCTGGAAGATCTGCCAAGATATATCTCCCGTTGGAAAACCTGGCTCTCCCTGTGGAAAACGGACCACCCCCGCTGCGACGTGCGCCTGAAGCTGTTTAAACACCCTCCCTATTTCGGGGCGTCATTGATCGATTGGGAGCAGATGGGCGGGTTCATCCATGTCAGCCCCTATGTGTGGGGCAAGGAGGCCCGGGAGTGTCCCGGGTATGATCTGGAGTGGGGCGGCAGCCGGAGTTCCCCGGCCTATCGAGCCTACATCGACGGACTGACGGAACTCATCGGCCCCCAGGAGAGTTGCGAGCCGCTCTGACCCCAAAATCCGGTAACCGCACAAGGCAGCACACGGCCCGAGCCAGGCAGCATCGCCCCCCGGGCCGTTTTATTGGCCGGGAAACAACTTCAGGATGGCAATGATCAACATGGCCTGACCAGCCGAGACGGTGAACAGCCAGCGGACGATTTCGGCTTTGGTCTCGGCCAACCTGGTATCGAAGCGGGCCTCAAGACGAATTTCCAACTCTTTTAAATCACGCTTGGTAGCCAGTTCGTCCGCCCTGGCCTCCTCCACTTTGCGCAACACGGATGTCAGCGCCCGAGCGTGCGCCTCGGCCTGGACGAGGGGAACCCCGGAGGTCTCCAAATCTTTGACAAAAGCCAAGGTATCGAACGGTATCACAACGGCCATGGCATCTCACCTCCCTTCTGGTACTCTGTCCGTGATCATCCAAGAAGTATTCACGCGCCTCTACCATCACCAGGGACTCCCCGAGGATATCCCAAAAAAAACAGGATTGGAAAACATTTTGTAGCTATCCAGTACCCTTGCAAGAAAAGCCTGGGTACAACATTTTTTGCTCCCTCCCTATTGAAACGGCGTCGGATCCCCCGCCCCTACCCGCAACACCCTGGGGACGCCATCGGAGAGATCCACCACGGTGGAGGGAACATCTGCGCTGGGGCCACCATCCACAAACAAATCCACGAGATGCTCGATATAGGGCCGGATCTCTTCAGGGTCGGAAAAAATTTTGTCGTGGTCCGGCAACCGCATGGAGGTCGAGAGCAGAGGTTGCCCGAACTCTTGCAACAGACCGAGACAAATTGGATGATTGGGAATGCGCAGGCCGATGGTCTTGCGTTTGGGCAGGATGGTCTTAGGTGTCTCCCGGGAGGCTTCCAGAATGAAGGTGTACGGACCGGGGAGATGCCGTTTGAGCAACCGGTAGGTTTTGTTGTCCACCCGGGCATACCGGGAAATATCCGACAGGTCGGCACACAAAATGGAGAATTGGTGGTTGGTGGGCAATTTTTTGAGATGGGCAATCTGCTCCACACCACGCCGATTGAAGATTCCACAACCCAGGCCATACGTGGTATCCGTAGGGTAGACCATGATCCCATCGGCCTCCAGGATCCGCACCGCCTGTTGCAGGAGGCGGCGCTGTGGATTGAGCGGGTGAATTTGTATGTATTCCAGCATGATCATCCCATTCTGCGCGGCAGCCCGTGACGAGGCCGGATCCCGGAAATTCCGAGCCAGGCATTTCTGTGCGGTAATTGTCCATATTTTTTCATAACTTGCAAGTTAAAAAGGACTCTCCTCATGCCTCAGTATCGTTCCCGTCGATCGACTCATGGCCGCAACATGGCTGGCGCCCGGGCATTGTGGCGTGCCACAGGGGTGACCGAGAAGGACTTTGGCAAGCCGATCATTGCCGTGGCCAACTCTTTCACCCAGTTTGTGCCGGGGCATGTGCATCTGCGCGATGTCGGGCGGATGGTGGCGGTGGAGATTGAAAAGAACGGGGGCATCGCCAAGGAGTTCAACACCATTGCCATTGATGACGGCATCGCCATGGGGCATGCGGGGATGCTCTACTCCCTCCCGTCGCGGGATCTCATCGCCGACAGCGTCGAATACATGGCCAACGCCCACACGGCAGATGCCTTGGTCTGCATCTCCAACTGCGACAAGATTACCCCCGGCATGCTCATGGCCGCTCTGCGGTTGAACATTCCGGCCATCTTCGTTTCTGGCGGTCCCATGGAGGCGGGCCGGATGATCCTTGGCGAGGCGGAAGGGGACGGCAAGCGCACCCGCAAGCTCGACCTGATCGACCCCATGATCGCCGCCGGCAATCCGGCAGTCTCGGACGCCGATCTGAACACCATGGAGCGTTCGTCGTGTCCCACCTGTGGATCCTGCTCGGGCATGTTCACTGCCAATTCCATGAACTGTCTCGTGGAGGCCCTGGGCCTGGCCCTGCCGGGCAACGGCACCACCCTCGCCACCCACGTCGATCGCCGTGAGCTGTTTTTGGAGGCCGGACGACTCATCGTGGAGGTGACCAAACAATATTATGAGGCGGATAACCCACGCCTGCTGCCCCGCTCCATCGCCACCATGGCAGCGTTTGAAAACGCCATGTGTCTGGATATCGCCATGGGGGGATCCACCAACACAGTGTTGCACCTGCTTGCCGCCGCACAGGAGGCTGGCGTCCCCTTTACCATGGCCGACATCGACCGGCTCTCCCGCAAGGTGCCCTGCCTGTGCAAGGTGGCGCCCGCCACCGAGCGTTACCATGTCGAGGATGTCCACCGGGCGGGCGGTGTCCATGCCATTCTGGCTGAATTGGCTCAGGGTGGGTTGATCCACACCGAAACCCTGACCGTTCGCGGCCTGACCCTGGGGGAGGCGATCACGAAAGAGGAGATTCTCACCCATCCAGGGGCCAGAACCCGTTATGCCGCAGCGCCGGGAGGCGTCGCCACCCTGGAACCCTTCAGTCAGGGGCGGCGCTGGGAAACGCCGGACATCGACCGGCAGGGCGGGTGCATCCGCGACATCGCCCATGCCTACACCCAGGATGGCGGTCTGGCCATCCTCTTCGGCAACATCGCCCGGGATGGTTGCATCGTCAAAACAGCGGGTGTGGATCCTTCCATATGGCGTTTTTCGGGGCCGGCGCGCATTTTTTCCAGTCAGGATGCCGCCTGTGAGGCTATTCTGGGCGACCGGATCCAACCGGGGGATGTGGTGCTGATCCGCTATGAAGGCCCCAAGGGTGGGCCGGGGATGCAGGAGATGTTGTATCCGACCAGCTACATCAAAGCCAAAAATCTGGGCAAGGCCTGTGCCCTCATCACCGATGGACGTTTTTCCGGCGGCACCTCCGGACTCTCCATCGGCCATGTCTCCCCGGAGGCTGCGGAGGGTGGCGAGATCGCCCTGGTCGAGGATGGCGACATCATCGAGATCGACATTCCCGGGCGAACCATTCAGTTGCGGGTGAGCGAGGCGGTGTTGCAGCAACGGCGGGAGGCGATGTTGGCCAAAGGCAAGGATGCATTTCGTCCCCTGGATCGGCAACGGGAGGTCTCCCAGGCGTTGCGGACTTATGCCGCTCTGGCGACTTCGGCGGCGCGGGGCGCGGTCAGGGATCTCTCTCTGATCGGTCGGGAGTGATACATCGTGGGACTCCGCCTCAGGCCCTGCCAGGGAGCCAGCCCCCTTGACCCCGATGCGTTGCACTGAGCCATCTGGCATTAAATTTGCGATTTCGCAGGATGGCATCCCTCTCGGCCATGCAGGTCGAGTCGTGCTTGCGCACCCGGAGGTGCAAGGGGCACCTCCCCTGCCTGGACACAACACGAGGAAACAGCATGATTATTCCGACCATTCTTTCTGGAGGCGCCGGGACGCGGTTGTGGCCCATGTCGCGGCGCACCTTTCCCAAGCAGTTTCTGAAACTGGCCTCCCGGGAAAGGTCACTGTTTCAATCGGCGGTTCTTCGTCTGGCTGGCATGGCCCATGTGGGTCACCCCATTCTGGTCTGCAATCAGGAACACCGTTTTTTGATTGCCGAACAGGTGCGCTCCGTGGGTGTGACGCCCGGGGCCATTCTGCTGGAGCCAGCAGGGCGCAACACGGCGCCAGCCACGGCCTGTGCAGCCCTGCAAGCCTTGCGGACCGACGCCGAGGGTGTTCTGTTGGTGTTGCCGGCGGATCATATCATCCTGGACGAGGCGGGTTTTCGTGCTGCGGTCGCCAGAGGCCTGCCGGCAGCGGAGAGTGGCCACCTGGTGACTTTTGGCATCCGTCCTCTCCATGCGGAGACGGGATTTGGTTACATTCAGGCCAGCGAGGCGGTTTCCCTGCCTGGCGTTCATCCGGTCAGCCGGTTTGTGGAAAAACCTGACCTGGACACGGCCAAGGAGTATCTGGCCTCGGGCAGCTACTATTGGAACAGCGGCATTTTCATGTTCCGGTGTGATCGTTTTCTGGCTGAGATGGAGCGCCACGCCCCGGAGGTTTTGGCGGCCTGCCGGGCAGCCGTTGACGGGGCTACCGTGGATTTGGATTTTCTTCGTCTGGAACCGGAATCCTTCCTGAGTTCTCCCCAGATATCCATCGACTATGCCGTCATGGAGAAGACCAACCGCGCCGTGGTCGTCCCCATGGAGGTAGGGTGGAGTGATCTTGGCTCCTGGACCTCTCTGTGGGAGGTGGGAGAAGCGGATGGGGAGGGGAATGTCGTCAGTGGCGATGTCGCCATTTTAGAGAGTACAAATTGTTATTTACGCAGTGAGGATCGCCTGCTGGCGGCTGTTGGCTTGAAGGATCATGTGGTGGTGGAGACCAGCGACGCCGTATTGGTTGCACCCATGAGCCGCGCCCAGGATATCAAGGAGATGGTCACCCATCTGAACAAGACCGGTCGCGCCGAACCCCGTACCCACAAAAAGGTGTTTCGTCCCTGGGGATGTTACGAGACAATCAACGCTGCGGAGAGATTCCAGGTCAAGCGCATCACGGTAAACCCGGGCAAATCTCTCTCCATGCAGATGCACCACCATCGTGCAGAGCACTGGGTGATCGTCAAGGGAACGGCCCGGGTCTACAAGGACGAAGTGGCTTACCTTCTGGCCGAGGATCAATCGACCTATATCCCTGTCGGCATGAAACACCGGCTGGAAAACCCAGGCAAAATTCCCCTGGAAGTCATCGAGGTCCAATCGGGAAGTTACCTGGAGGAGGATGACATCATTCGTTACGACGACGCCTTCAACCGCGACGGGGACGAATGAACTGCCGGCCATGCGGCTGATCCGCCTTCACGACAACCCCGGATTTCACTCCTCCCGCAGGGCAAGGAGTTCTGCGTTGGTGTAGCGCAGGCGGATGGCAAGCGCCCGTGCCAGTCGTGCGAACACTTTTTGTCCGAGGGATGGGTGCGTCTGGATCAGCTCATCGAAACGCTGGCGAGAGATGAAAAAAATATCGGTGGCGGTGTCCGCAATGGCATCGGTGGAGCGTTTGCCCCGATCCAGAAAGGCCATGTCCCCAAAAAAGTTGCCCCGACCAAAAAAGGCCAACGTGATCTCCTTGTGGTGCTCCAAGGCGAGAAGAATCCGCACGGTACCCCGCCGAATGAAGCAGATTTCATCGCCCTTGTCGCCACGGCGAAAGATGGTATCCCCGGCGGAGTAGGAGCGTTCCTCGACACTTCGTTTCATGAGAACCAAGAGATCACCCTCCTCCTTGATGCCACGGAACAAGTCGATCTCTTCCAGGGAGAGGGGGTGTTTCCCCGCCTCTGGGGTGGGTGGAATCTTCCCCTCTATGACTCTGTCTTCGACCCACTCCAGGGCTTGATTCAGGGTCGGGAACAGCTTCAAGTTACCGGCAGGTTCAACCAGGCCGGTCTGGGTAAAATAGGTTCCCAGATCGCGCCCGGTAAGGGTGCTGCTTGGCAAATCGCTGAACACCAGGGAAGCGCCCCGTTCAAGAAGCATCCCCTGGATATGCTCCAACATATGGACAGCAGTCAGGTCTGCGGAACGGACATTGCGCATGTCCAGAACAAGAAAGTTGCAGTGTGGGATATCCGGTTCCAGTCGGGTATAGAGCTGGTCGGTGGTACCGAAGAAGAGACTTCCCTGCAACTCGTAAATGACGATGGATTGCCCCTGGCTGTTCAAAATCTCTTTTTCTTCCGGGATGCGGCTGCGTTTGGAGGAGATTTGCAGGCCGGTGAGACGTCGGCGCACGACTGAACTCTTGACCTGCTCACGCAGGAAAAGGATGACGGCCAGGGCAACGCCGGTTCCGGATGCGGCAATGAGGTTGAAGCGCACAGCGACCACGATCACGGCGGCGATGACAAAAAAATCAAGCAGGGTGGAACGCTGGCGCAGAAGGTAAAAACTGTGCCAGTCGAACATTCTGAAGGCCACGACCATCAGAATGCCGGCCAGGGCAGATACGGGAACCCAGCCAATGAGGGTACTGAAGAGGAGAAGGACGGCCAGGGAGAACCCCCCTTCCAGAATGCCGGAGATGCGGGTACTGCCACCGCTGCTGATGTTGACGAGGGTAGCGCCCATTGTTCCCGCTCCGGGCATGCCACCCAGGATATTCGTTGCCAGATTGCCGATGCCCTGGGCCACCAGTTCACGATTCGATTGGTGGCGGGAGCGGGTTACGGCATCCACGATGACGCAGGTCTTGAGTGTGTCGATGGAGAGGAGAACGGAAAGCGTCAGAGCCGGAACCAACAGGGCAGCGATATCGGCGAAACGGAACTGGCCCATGGCGGACCATCGGTCGCTGATGCCGGTGGTAACGGTGTTGACATCGAAGGTGATGGGACCGATCAGCAAGACGTTACCGGCCATGTGGCGTAAGGAGGGATTGTGCAGGGAGAGAGCGAAATAGGTGAGCAGGCCGGCAAACAGTCCGAGGATGGGAGCCGGAATCGCTTTGGTCAATCGAGGGCCCAGGGTCATACCCAGAATGGTAACCACACCCACCAAAATGCCAGTTTTATTCCACAACGTGGGATCCAGAAACCCTTTCCAGGGGTCGATACCCTTGGGGAAACCCATCAGTTTGGGAATTTGGCTCAAGAAAATGATGATACCAACACCACTCAGATAACCTGAGACCACAGGGAAGGGAATATATTTGATGACGCGACCGCCGCCCAAGGCGCCGTAGAAAAATTGGAAAACGGCGGCAAGGAGGCCAACCATGGTGAGCAAAAGGAGAACCCGTTCCGGTGGAAAAGGGCCAGGGACGGCTATTTCTCCGGCCAGGAGCCGGGATGTCAAGGCGGCCAGGACGGCAGCGGCGGGGGCACATGGGGCCGTGATGAGGCGTGGAGCCCCTCCAAGGGTCGAGGCCACGAGGCCCAATACAACGGTTCCCAACAGCCCGGACATGGCGCCATAAGCAATGTAATCGCGCCCCAGGTCGGCGTAGGCAGCCACTCCGTAGGCAATGGCGGAAGGCAAGGCCACCAGCGTGGCCGACATACCCCCCCATATTTCACCGGAGATGCTTCCAGAGCGAGCGCGACTTTGCATGGCGAAGACCCCCTGATGGGTGTTGGAACCGCAGATTATGGCATCATCATGGTTTACTTGCCATAACTATTCAGAACCCTTTCAAAAAAGGCTTGGATAAACCTTTTTTGCACCGTTGGCAAAAAAGCCTGGGAGGCAGGCCTACGCAAACCTGGATCGTCAAGGGTGTTTTGACTGTGTCAACATATTTTTCTGGACGAAAGCCACCAGTGGTATTAGGGTGAAGCGGTTCGCCTGCAACGCCACTTCCTGTGTGGTTTTCTGTGCAAGAAAAGATGATATAAGTAAAAACTGCATGTTTTGATTTTTTAATTACAATGCAGATAACCTGTCGTCTGGAAAAGCCCAATGGACCGGGGGTTTGTCACTGCCGTTTTGTGGGGGGGGGGAACCATGAATCACAGAAGTGAAGATGCAGGAGCCGTCGAAGCTGGAGATGTTATCAATAAGGAGAGAACACTGTTGAATCTCGATGGAGGCTCCGTTATCGGTCTTGCTCTATCCGGTGGCGGGATCCGTTCGGCGGCTTTCAATCTGGGCGTGCTCCAGGCGTTGGCCGCCGGCAAGGTCATGGATAAAATCACCTATCTCTCCACTGTTTCCGGTGGCGGATATATCGGCTCGGCGTACACCTGGATGAAGAAAGCCCTTGACAAGGGCGAAGGTTTTCCCTTTCCCTTGCCGAGTCAATTGATTGTGGAGAAGGAACCTGACGCCAGAATAAAGACCAAGGAAAAACGCCTCGACTGGATCCGGGGCCATGGCCATTTTTTGGCCCCGACCGCTGGCATGAACATTTGGGCCTTTATCGCAGCTCTCATGCGCGGCATGGTCGTCAACCTGGCGGTGGTCTTGCCGATCATGTTTTTTCTTGTCAGCTTGCTTGCGCTTCCGTTGGATCCCACTCTTGATTTATTTAAACCCCTTGTACAAAGCTTGAATCTTCAACTCGAATCGGACGCAGGCATCATACCGAAAGCTGTTTATGCCCATCTTACCCTGGGTTTCGGGATAGGCATGCTTGGAATGTTGATGATTTTCTTTATCTTATACGGTTTTGTTTCCCAATACAATTGGCCGGAAGGAACACGAAGATTTGCCCAGGTTGCATTCGGCTGGTTCCTGTGGCTTACATTGGCCACCCTGATTTTTGGCAGCTTGCCGCTGGCTGATCAGGTGATGAGCAACTGGGTCAAGACTTCCAGCCTCTCAGCCTTCATGGGTATGGTCGTTTCTGCGGTTGGATGGCTTACCCGTGAAGAAAAGCAGGGAGGTCAAACATTACAGTCGGCAGCCATCGCCATCGGATTGACTGTGACTTGTTACATTATTTTTGTCTGTATGTACCACTACGCCCATGCATGGCATAATAAAAACGAGATCCAGAATTATATTCATCTGCCTTTGGCTGTTGCAGTCGGGCTAAGTCTGATGGCCAATATCAATCGCGTCTCCATGCATCGATTTTATCGGGACCGCCTTCGGGAGGCCTTCATGCCTCCCGAGGAGATTGGCTCCGCGTCCTGTCACTCCGACATTTTTTCCCTTTCCCAGTTGGCCGTGTTCGACAAGGAAAAACAGGACAAATGGGTGTCTGTACAAAAGCCCTATCATATCCTCAACACAACGCTGAATACCACTAATTCGACCAATCCAAAATGGGCAGGACGCGGAGGAGAAAACTTTATTTTTTCGCCCTTGTATTGTGGCTCCGGCGCAACGAAATACAAGGAAACAAATAAATTTGCCGACTGCAAATTTTCTTTGGCAACCGCCATGACCATCTCCGGAGCCGCTGTCGATCCCAACAATGGCGTCACCCGGTTTGGACCGTTGGCATTTCTCATGGCCCTGCTGAATGTCAGGTTGGGGTATTGGTGTGTCAATCCCAAAAAAGAGTCACAGATCCTCGCCAGGTTTTCCGGTCACTCATGGCCATGGTGGCTTGTTTATATGGGGCGTGAGATGTTGCAAGCGGGTTTGAACGAGGAACAGCTCCATATCCATCTCTCCGATGGTGGCCAATTTGAAAATCTGGGCGCCTACGAACTGATCAGGCGCCGATGCGACCTGGTCATCGTCGGCGACTCCGGAGCTGATCCAGACAACACCTTCGACACCCTGGGCAATCTTGTGCAAAAAGTTCGTGTCGATTTTGGCGCGGAGATTTCCATTGATACAAAACCCATGTTTCCCAAGGATGAAAAGACAAAAATCTGCGCCCAACCCTACCTCGTGGGAACAATTCACTACGAAGAGACGAAAGAATCGAAAAACAAGGTGGGTCTCCTGATTTATATCAACACCTGCCTCTTTGACGGATTGCCCGAGTGCGTTCTGACCTACCAACGCATGCACAAGGAGTTCCCGGAACAATCCACGATGGATCAATTCTTTGACGAGCCCCAGTTTGAGGCCTATCGGGAGTTAGGTCTGCGGGCTGGTCTGCGCATGCTGATGGATCTGCATGCCTGTCTCAACCCCCTCCCTGCTCCAGAATTCCCATCCGACGCTGACAAACCCACGCAAACCGCCAGCTCCATGGCCGAAACAGGAAGCAACGGGTCCAAAGCCTTGCCAGATTGGAGTAAAGTAAACAAAAACAATGCCGAAGTGCTAAAAATGTTTGCCGGGACCGAACTGGCGACACGCATGCAAGCGATCAAGAACTACTTCAACGGCTGAGATGTCCGCATGGAAATGCCCGGGGAGGAACTCTCCCCCGGGCCCTGTCTGTTCTGTTCAGACAAGCCATGCGCATCGAGCAACACAATTGTGCCAGGAATGAGAACATGCCGACAATCGCCGACCGGATCCGCGTCAAATCTTGGGTTGTACTCTGGATTCTCATCCTCCCGGGGTGTGCGGGAAAAAATTTTGAGGAGGAGATCTACAACAAAGGTCTCTCCCTCATGTCGGAGAACTATTTTTCCGAAAAAAATCTTCGGGAAAAGTTTGGAGCCGAGCTGCGCGACGGTCAATTGCCAAAACTGGGAGTCGGTTTGGCGGGTGGTGGATCCAAGGCCGGTTCCTTTGCCATGGGCGTCTTGCAAGGTCTGGATGAGACACGCATTCTGCAACATGCTGACATCCTCTCCACAGTCTCTGGAGGAGGCTATGCCGGGTTGTGGTACTATTCGCGTCTTTTGGAGGCAGATCAAGAGGGCATGAAAGAAGACACTCTCATGACCAAATATTTCAGGGATTGTCTTCCTTGCGCATATCGAACATTACGTATCAATGCCTCGAATAAGATCGAAGAACAACCGGAAGGCGAGATCAAGGTTTGCCCGGACGATGACATTTTTCTGGACAACATTTCCAGAGCGGATCAGGATCCTTATCGATATCAAAATCATTTGCGTGGGTTTCAGGATATTCTGGCCTACGATTCCGATATCCCCTTTGACATGAAACATAGCGGACAGGATCGGTTTTCCGGGTATATTGCAAAGTCCATTTTTTTAAAAACCGCTGCGGCGATCATTCCCAATCTGTTGGCCAACGTTCTGTTCGACTGGCAAATGGCGTTGTCGCCGTCGGCCAAGGCCTATGCCAAAGGTATCGCCCACACCTACGGGGTCACACCCAGAATTTGTTCTGCTAATACAGCGACAAGCCACCAGAATGAGACCGTTTGTCCCCATGTTCGTCCCATCCAGGAAATCAGGTCGGTAGAGAATCTCGATTTCACGCAACTGCGGGCACTCTACAAGAAAGAGCAACCCTACAAGGCCCCGCTGTGGGTGATCAATGCGACTGTGGGGGAAGGACGCTCGGGTTTGGATGTCACAAATCCCAAACATCCGGAACTGAATGTGATGGAAATGACACCCTTTGGCTACTATTCAGGCATTTATGGAAAAAAAGAGTACAGTGTACGGGATGAAGATTTCAGCGTGTTGAAGGGGGTCGCTGCTTCGGCTGCTTTTTTTGATTCGCAGGAAAAGGTTTTAGAATTTCCTGCAAGAAATATTGTAAATTTATTTCAAAAAGCATTGACTCTGGACTGGGGCATTCCCATACCAAACCAGAGTCGGAATATTTCTGACAGCACACGGGAGTGGCATAACCTGCTGCCCTGGCCACTCTACTATGGTCACCACTTCACAGCCGGATCAAACCCCGTGTATCTGCGTATGGCCGACGGTGGCAATACTGAAGCCCTGGGAGCCTATGCCCTTATTCGCCGTGGCGTCAAAACCATCATCCTGTCGGATCACAGCTTTGATGGTCATGGCAGGATGGGAGATGTGTGTCGTCTGCGCCAAGTTCTGGAAGAAAAGGGTCTCTCGCTTCGTTTTCCAGGACTGGCCGGGCTACCGGATTTGTGTGGTCACTCCGGTCGGGCGCCCACAACTGAAGCGGAAAAAAATTTCGTCCGCTCCACACCTCAAGTGCCGGGTGAGGAGAGAACAGGGTACGATATCCACAACTGGTACTATCCTGTCCTGGTGGGTTGCATCACTGAAAACGATGGACGCGAAAGCTTATACGATCAACGTGCAACCGACAGGGGGGCCATGTGTTCACCGCCACAAAATCATCCGGGGGCATACCATGCCCGGGTGATTCTGCTCAAACCAGCCCTCTCCCGGGGCATGCTGTTGAACGGGCAGTTGGAGAAATGGCAGGATGTGTTCCGCCCTCTCCAATCCTGCACCGAACGAATTAGCCCGGACGAGCAAGGCGACCGTGACCTTTCAGCCTGTCTCGCCCAGGCAGGTCACCAACTACGATGCCGATCTTTTTCCCATGGCGAGGGTCTCGACAGGACAAAAAATTTCGGCCCGGATTGGCAAAATCAACAGGAGTTGCCCTGTGAAGCTCTTGGGTATGTCCTGACCCATGTCGAGGAAAAACCTGGCAAGGGTCTTTGCCTCCAATTTCCCCAGCACTCCACTGAGGCCATGACAGCCAACTCCTCATCTTTCAGATATGGCGCCTACCGGGATCTTGGGCGCCATCTGGCCAGAATGGTGCGCTATTTCTTCAAGGAGGGTCACGATAGGGTGTTGGATGAATCTTTTTTCAACGAAGAGTTGCATAGACAGGCGAATGTGCCCATGCGACACATCCCGAATCACGACGGATTCCAATGTTTTGGAGAAGACAAAGACAGGGGGTGACGAACATCGCGGCGGAGTTATTGCCACGCCTGCAAGAGTTTGATCTCTTTCGGCCAAAGGGTTTCGTCGATCGTCTCCAGGATCAAGGGCATCTCTTCCATACGGGAATCCTGCATGATGTAGCGGAAGGGCTCCGTACCCAGGAGACCCCGCCCCAGATTTTCATGGCGATCCACCCGGCTGTTCAGCCCTTTCTTGGCATCGTTCAGATGCATGCCCCGCAGGAAGGAGAAGCCGATGGTCTTCCCGAAAGCATCCATGGTGGCCGCATAGGTCTCGGGGGTGCGTAGATCATAGCCCGCCGCGAAGGCGTGACAGGTATCCAAACAAACACCCACCCGGGCCTGATCCTTGATGCGCTCGATGATGTGGGCAATTTGACCGAAATCATGCCCCAGATTGCTTCCCTGGCCGGCGGTATTCTCGATCACGGCGACAACCCCCTCGGTCTCCTCCAGGGCCTGGTTGATACCATCGGCAATCAGATCCAGACAGGCCTCTGGAGCCAACTCCTTGAGGTGACTTCCCGGGTGAAAATTCAGGTAAGGCAGCCCAAGCTGGCTGCAACGACGCATTTCATCGATAAAAGCTGCGAGAGATTTTGCCCTGGCTTGCGGTTCCGGATGCCCCAGATTGATCAGATATCCGTCATGGGGCAGAACATCCGTCGGGCGAAAGCCACAGCCTGCCAGATTTTCCTTGAATAAACGCACATCCTCTGCACTCAAAGGTTTGGTCTGCCATTGGCGCTGGTTCTTGGTAAACATGGCAAAGGCACTCGCCCCAATGGCCTGTGCATGCAAAGGTGCGTTCCACACCCCACCGGCGATGCTGACATGGGCTCCCACCCGTTTGGCCATGGCTATTTTTCTCCTCCCGGCAACGTAAAATGGAATGTCGATCCCTGGCCGATGACGGCCTCGGCCCAGATACGCCCCCCGTGGCGGTTGATGATCCGCTGCACGGTGGCCAAACCGATGCCAATACCTTCAAAATCACGGGATTTATGCAGTCTTTGAAACGGCTGAAACAATTTGGCGCCATGGGCCATGTCAAAACCCACGCCATTGTCACGAATCGAGTAGACGATCTCGCGTCCCTCGTGGCGGCAGGCGATCTCGATCAGGGCGCGAGGACTCTTGCCCGTATATTTCCAGGCGTTGTTCAGCATATTTTCCAGGGCGGTCTTGATCAGCCGCAGATCCCCGAACACCCGCATGCCGGGCATGACCCGCCAGGTGACTGGCCGTTGCGGGGTGGTACGGCTCAGTTGGGTCAAGACCTCCTCCGCCAGGGCAGAGAGATCGACGGCCTGACGCATCACCTCACCTTGAGTGGATCGCGACAAACGCAGCAACCCATCGATCAGGGTATTCATTTCCTTGCAGCTTTGACGCAGATTCATCAAGTATTCCTTGCCATCCGCATCCAGCCGGTCCCCATAATCCTCCAGCAAGACATCGCTGAACCCGCCGATGGAACGCAAAGGCCCTCGCAGATCGTGGGAAACCGTATAGGCGAAGGATTCCAGTTCTTTGTTGGCCAACTCCAGAGCGGAGGTTCGCTCCCGGATACGCCTCTCCAACTCCAGATTCATGAGGCGAATCTCTTTTTCTGCACTCTTGCGCAGGGAGATGTCACGCATCACGCCGGAAATAAACTCAACGTCGCCGTGTGCGCCACGATGGGCCACAATCACCTGGGAGACCGGGATTTCATCTCCCGAGGCAGTCATCAAGGCTGTCTCACCCGTCCAGACTCCCTGACTCCTGGCCGCTGGCAACCCTTGCGCCCGTACCGATTCCCAGGCCCACCCTGCATGCAGATCCGCCAGATTTTTTCCCGAAATACCCCCACCGGGGTGCGGCCAGTGCAGCATCTGTCTGCCGGCCCGGTTCAAATAGACCAACCCCAGATCCGGACCGACCATGCAGACGAGATCACTGGTCGACTCCAGGATGGCCACCAGTCGATCCCGTTCGGCCCCGGTCCTGGCCCGATCGATGATATTGGCCAGGGTACTGGCAACGTGTGTCAGGAAGGTCTCTTCATCGGCATCCTGGCGGTGCCCGGCTTTCAGGTAAAGATTCAGCACTCCCAGCGCTTTGCCCTGATGCAGAACAGGCACGCAATAGTGCCCATGCTCCTGCATGCCTTCGTAGCAGTTTCCATGGCGATGGTCCATGTTGTCCGCGAAGATGATCTTCCGCGTTTTGGCCGCCAACCCGCACAAACACTCTCCCAATTCAATACGGGCGCACCGCCGCAACGGCCCATCGGGCAAATCCTTCTGCACGACGAGAAAATATTCACCGTTTTTTCGATCGACCAAAAAGATACCCCCCTGCGCCCTGAGAGAGAGCCAGGGAATGGACAAGATCAATTCAAGGGCCTGCTGCAACTGTTCGAGAAGCGTCAACGGCTCCAATGCCATACGCAAAAGTTGTCCAATCACCAGGGCCGATTCATGGATGCGGGCCTTTTTTTCCTCCAGGGCACGCCGCTCCTTGGCTCCTTCTTCAAGCTCTTGATTTTTTTGATTCAAAACAAAATTTGCCGCCTTCAGGGCCTCGGCCCGGTCTTTGACCCGTTGTTCCAGCATCTCATTGGATGCGGCAAGGATCTGGATTTGCCTCAAGTTGCGATAGCCGCGCAGACCCGTGATGAGCGACAGGAAAAATCTTTCCTCCTCCAGAATGGCCTTGGTGACAACGTCGTTGATGTCATATGGCAAAATGGCCGTTGCCGGCAGGACTGGAGAGGATTGTTCGCGGCGCAGGATGATCCGCACCAGGGGATGATGCATCTCCTCGCGTATGGAACGGATCAAATCCACCGCGACCTGCCCCGCATCGGCCTGGAGACCCAGCAAGAGAACGGCAACGTCTGGATGATTGGCCAACAGCTCCCGGGCTTCCGCCTTGGTAGCGCCACTCAACAGATGCAATGGAGCTCCGTCAAAAACGCAACCCGCAAGCCGGTCATGAACCAACCCATGCACCGAGGGATCGTCATCGATAACGATCACTTTCCATGGCTGGGTCTGCAACCCATCGTGCAGCACACTTGTCACGGCGGTGTCTAACAACCGCACCTCCCCTTCAAAATTGGACCGCAGAGCGCCTTCCTGACATCCGGTTGTCCGGACCAAGGATGATCGCCCGGAAAGGCGGGATCGTCACTTGAGTCGAGGAGTCAGCCAGGCCGTAACCATTCGGAATCCTTTCAAAAAAAGGCTTGGATATGGGTGAGGCGAATCGTTACACCGGGCCAACCTCTTTGGACGCAGATATCGGATCTGGCGGCGAATCGGGGGGTGGATCTTCATCAAAGCCAAAATCGATCAGACCATCATGGGCATGCATCAATTTGGCCCCGTTGCGGAACAGAAGATCACCTCCGGAAGAAGAAAAGCCCAGATCCCGACTGATGACGACAAGCTCTTCCGCTTCGGCAGGGTCCTGAGGGATTTCAGATGCAAAATCCGACTCATGGTCCACAGAAAAATCCCGGAGTTGTTCTTCTCCTTCAGTCATTTCCAGGGAAGAAGCACCGGAGACTGACATCTCCACCGGGGGACTTTTCCTTGGCAAGCTGAAGGTCCGAGATCCGGAGAGAAAGAGAACCTTGGATGGATCAATGGTCAAATCAAGGCAGGAGCCACCAGCCACATTTTCCGAAACGTTTTCTGCGACGAAACAGGCAGAACCTCCCGCACTTTCCGCCCCATTTTCAACATTGAGCATCTGGGGAGTCACTTGCTCCACAGGAACATTCCACCCTGATCCATCCTCAACTTGGGGCACCTGGGGAGTCTGCTCCACAGGGGCATCTCCCCCTGCCAGGGGGGTGTCCCAACCTGATGAAACCTGGACCTCATCCTCAACATCGGGCACCCGGGAAACCGCATGATTTACGGGGGCATCTCCTCCCGCCGGAGGGGCGTCCCAACCTGCCAGGGGGGTGTCCCAACCCGATGAAACCTGGACCTCTTCTTGATCTTCTGGGCGATCCTCTCTGAGCACACCACCCGCACCATTACCGGTGTCGTTCTCGCCCCCGGCAGGCACCAAGGGGATATTGTCCATTTCTGCACTTCCATCGGCAACAAGCCCAGAGTCAGGCTTTTTCGGGGTGGACTCCGACCTCACGGGTCTTTTTACAGGGGGTGGAGTCTTCTCTTCCCTCTCCGCTTCGGCGAGGAAGGGAGCAGGTGGGCGTGCAGAAGACGACTCCGCTGCCTGGGACTCTTCCCCGGAGCCAAAAGTGAATACGGATCGCGTGTCGAGAATCATGACAAATTTTTCACCATGCCGACCCATGGCATGGATGAAACCCGATTCACTCTGGCCGGTACGGGGGGGAGGCAGCAGGGTCTCCGCAGGCATATCCACCACCTCTTCGACCCCATCAACCACGGCGCCAAAGAAGCGGCTCCCTTTTCGCCAGGAGAGGTCCATGATGATGATGGCGCTGTCCCTGGTGGGTTCGATGGGATCACGCCCCAACCTTTGTCGCAGATCAACGACCGGAACGACCACACCACGAAGCCGGATGATCCCTTTGACGTGCATGTCGGTACGGGGTACCGCAGTAAGGGGAATGAATCCAATCACCTCCTGCACCGTATCGATATCGACCCCGTAGGTCTCGCCATCCAATTTAAAAGTCAATAATTTCATCATCGCATAATCATGGCCAGAATGAACAGGGAGGAGAAGATCACGACAGAGACCACCGTACCAAAGTTGCTCTCGCTCTTAACAGATTCGAGACGTTTCTCGATTCTCGCCAATTGCTGACGCATTTTTTCCTGTTCCTCGCGCGTGACCCGGACAGCATCCTGCATTTTGGTCAGCAACTCGTTCCTTTTCTGGGCTTCCTCCTGGCTCTCGGCCACACCCAAGGTATCCAGTCGTTCCCTTTGTTTATCCACCTCTTCCTGCATTGCCGCAAATCTGGACTCAAAATCCTTCAAAAATTTTACGAGAATCGCGTTGTTGTCTTCACCCATGCCAGCCTGC
>JADGBZ010000054.1 GCA_015231175.1 Magnetococcales bacterium
CGACCCGGTAAGGGGGGGGGGGTTGGCAAGGGCCGGGGTTGGCGTGTTGCTTGTTTTTTTGGGTCGGTAGAGGGTGGAACCGCCCAGAACAACCTGGTCGAATTCAGACGTATACCCGCGTGGCGACTCGGAGGCGCCGATGGCCAGGAGACCTTGTGGCGCAAGCGAGGCGTGCAGTTTTTGGTAGATGCTGCTTTTCAGTTCATTGGAAAAGTAGATGAGAACGTTTCGGCAAAGAATGAGGTCAAACTGGCCGAGTTCGGCGAAGCTCTCCTTCAGGTTGAATGGGCGAAAGGTGACGATCCTGCGAATGACGGAGTCCACTTCATAAGACAGGTTGTTGGCCTGTGACACAAAGTAACGTTCCAAAAAGGCCTGGCGCATGCCCCGGGAGATGGCCAACTGGCTGTAGCGCCCGGCTTTGGCGATCATGAGGGCCGTCGAAGAGAGGTCCGTGGCCAGGATTTCAAACCGGTCCAGGGGCGGGGTGGCGTCGCTCGATTTGCGGATGCCGTGATCCAGGAGCATGGCGATGGAGTAAGGTTCCTGGCCGGTCGAGCAGGCCGCTGACCAGATGCGCACCCGGGGTTGTTGCCGGCCTTTTTGGAGCAACTCCGGCACCACGAAATCCGCTATGGCCGAAAAGAACGAGGCATCACGGAACCAGAGGGTTTCGTTGGTGGTCATGGCGTCGATGACCTTGGCTCCGAGGTGGGCATCGACCTGCAATTTGGCGTGGAACTGGATGTAATCCTGGCAGCCTGCCTGGACCATGAGGACATTCAGTCGGTTCTCGACCAGGTACTCCTTTCCTTCGGCGATCTGGATGCCGCTGTGTTCATGAACATAGCTGCGTATCAGATCAAACTCTTGCGGAGAGATCGTCATGTAGGGTCACCGGCAAAGTTCCAGGATTCTGGGTCCGATTCTGTCCAGCGGGAGAAGTTCATCGGCGAGACCCAACTCCACCACGGCCCGGGGCATGCCATAGACCACACAGCTCTCCTGATCCTGGGCGATGCACCAAGCCTGATGGTTGCGTTTCAGGAGTTCAACACCCTGTGCCCCATCCCGTCCCATGCCCGTCAGGATGACAGCCAGGACAGGGCCGGAAAAATGTTCGGCCACGGATTGGAACAGCACATCGACCGCCGGGCGACATTCGTTCACCTTGGGTCCGTCGTGGAGCGCGAGGGTCAATCCCTGGGCGCCCTCCTTGACGACCATGTGGACTCCTCCCGCAGCCAGGGTGACGCTGCCCGGGTTGACAGGCAACCCTTCCCGGGCTTCCTGAACGTCCATGCCGGAACTTTTCTGCAACTGGGTCGCCAGGGATGCCGTGAAGACCGGGGGCATGTGCTGCACGATCAGGGTAGGAATCGGCAAGGCTTGACCGATTCCGGAGAAAACACGTGTCAAGGCTGCCGGACCACCCGTGGAAGAGCCAATGAGCAGCAAGCCGGGGCGCATGGGGGCGGCGCCATGCTGGGTTGCCACGCGACGGGCGGGTTGCGGCGCGGGTTGTGGCGGTTGTGGACGCGCCGCAGGCGGAGGCGGAGTTGCAGCGGAAGGCTCGACATGGGGCCCGGCGCCGGAGGGGTGTTTGGGATGCAGTTCGGGTGGCGGCGTCCTGCGAAGGGCGGGCCGCAACTCTCTGGGAGTTGCGGCGCCTCCGGCTGGGTTGGGAGCGCCTCCGTTGGAACCTTGTGCGGCAGGGGTCGGCATGACGGGCGCCGGTGGCGCGGCGGCTTTTGGCGCGTGTCCCTTTTTTTGCAACAGCAATGTCAGGATGGGTTCGAGATCCCGTCGCAAGGCCTCCCGCGCCCGGGTGGCGTTGGACTCCAGCGGTTTGGTCACAAAGTCCAGGGCCCCTTCCTGGAGGCACGCCATGATGAGATTGGCATTGGAACGGGAGAGTCCGCTGACCATGATGACGGTGACATCCGGGTGGTTTTTGTGGAGAAATTTAAGGGTCTCCAGACCATCCAGGACCGGCATTTCCACGTCCAGCAGGATGACGTCAGGCTGGTCGAGCGGCAGGCGTTCCAGAGCGACGCGGCCATTGTTGGCGGAAGCGACGACCTGGATGCCAGTGATGCTCTCGGCAACGCTTTTGACGATCATGCGGTAGGTGATCGTATCATCGACCACCATGACACGGAGAGAAGTGGTCACGGGGTCACCAGTGCCCTGCATGAGTTACGAACAAGTCCATCGGTAGGTGACCTCAGCGATGTTGGCGTTGCCGTGATAAGTTAACTCCGTACACAAGGAGCGCACCAGGGCGATGCCCCGACCTCCGTGATGGAGGTTCCCCTCCAGAAAGGATTGCACCTTGCTGGGGTCAAAACCGGGGCCGCTGTCGGCGACGCGGATGCGAAGCTCGCCCCCTTGAGGATGGGGCGTATGGGTCAGGTGGATTTCGATCTCCCCTTCGGTCAGGGCGGCCAGGCGCTCCTCGCGTTGGGCATAGTAGCGCAGAAAACCTTCCGGGGTCTCTTTGGTGCGGGTGTCCAGTTGCAGGAGACCGTGATCCAGAGCGTTGGAAAACAGTTCGGCCAAAACCGTGTAGATGCGTTCCCGTTGGCCAGAGGGGGCCTGTAGATTCATCAGGGCGTTGATGATGGTTGGCAGGGGGTCGACCGACTTCAAGGTGTGGGCCGAAAAAGAGAAGAAAATTTTCCAACTGGAGGGAGGGATATCCTTTTGGGGAAGCTGGGGCCGTCCTCCGGGAGGATCCTCACCGGCACGGGAACAGACCACCTCCAGCAGGCTGATGTCATCGGTTTGCACGGCCAGGCCACGAAACGTGTCGAGGGTGTGCAAAATGGTGGGGAACAGCTTCTCGGGGGGCGTATCGCCGTTGAAAAGGGACTCCAGTCCCTCTTGGGAAAACATGGCGCCCTGATCGTTGGTGGCCTCGGTGAGACCATCCGAGTAGAGAAAGACCCGGTCGTCATCATGCATCTCCAGGATTTCCACTTTGCGATCCTCGCGCCGCATGGGGGAGACCCCCAGAGGGAGGTGGCTGGAGCGGATGCGGCGCACCACGCGGCCACTGTGGTCGGTCACCAGGACATCGGGCAGCCCGCCGTTCCAGACCATGAGGCTTTTCTGACGAAAATCGACCTCGATCAGGCAGGCGGCGCAAAACATGCGGGTGGGCAGAACCTTGTGCAACTTGTCGTTGATTTGTTCCGCCAGGTCACCGATGGAGAAGCCTTGTGCCGTCAGGCCATAAAAAAGTTCGGCCAGGGGGAGTGCGCCCACGGAAGCCGACAGGCCATGACCGGTAAAATCGCCCAGCATGATGTGCAGGCTGCCGGCTGGCGTGTAGCTCGCCACCAGCAGGTCACCGTTGAACAGCGACATGGGGGCGGTCCAGTGATTCAGGCAGGGGGCGTCGAGGAGGTTGCCGGCGCGCACGATATTGGAGAAGAGGTGCTGTCCCACCTCCATCTCTTGGCGGACCCCCTCCTGGTGCTTTTCCAACTGCTCTTTCTGGCTGTGCAAGACGGCGTGGAGTTGTCGAATGCGCTCCATGGCACTGATCTTGGCCTGCAAAATCACCCGGTTGAACGGTTTGGTCAGGAAGTCGTCACCGCCAGCCTCGATGCATCGGGCCAAACCTTCGTCGTCGGTGACCGCAGTCAAAAAAATGATGGGAATGAAACGATCCTGGCTGGCTTCCTTGATTTGCCGGGCCGCCTCATAGCCATTCATCAATGGCATGCGGATGTCCATCAAGACCAGGTCAGGATGTTCGGACTTGAACAAGGCGACGCCATCGCGACCATTGTAGGCCGTCACCACAGGGTGACCGTCCCGGCTCAGGAGCCGGTTCAGAATGGTGCTGTTGATGCGATCATCATCGACTATAAGGATTTTCATGCCTTGCCGTTGCCACAGGTCGATGTGGGCCGTTCACGGGGCTGCCCGGTTGTCAGCTACCCGGTTGTCAGCTGCCCGGTTGTCAGCTAATTTTGAAGAGGCGCTGGAAATTGGCCGTTTCCAGAATTTTGCGAATTTCCGGTCGGGCGTTGACGATTTCAATGTCGGCCTCGTTGGCACCGGCCTCTTCCCGCAGCAGTAAAAGCATGCCCAGGGCCGAGGAGTCGATGTATTCGGTTCCGGTCAGGTCGATGACAAACTTGCGATGTTTGTTGACTGATCCGTCGATCTCGTTTTGATAGGCAGTCCGGAATTGGGAGTGCATCTCGAAATTGAAACGTCCCTTGATGCTGATGGCGGTTTCGGTGTCGCTACGGTTGACGGTGATGGTTCCCGACATGGTTCTCTCCTGCTGGCAAATGGATGATACCCGACTGGATCAGAACAGTTCGATGTCGCCTTCGTCCATGGAGGTTTGATCGACAGGTTTATGGCTGTGTTGCGCAAAAATCCCCATATGCTCCTCCAGGGTTTGGCGAATGGCCTTCACTTGCGCCGCATGGTCAGCCGCTCCGGGATCGAGGCAGCCACAGCATACCATATGTGTGAACTGTTCCGTGAGGTTGATATGCTTCTCCAGACTTTGTACGAGTTGGGTGACCATATCCTCAAACTGGAGGGACATCACGGCTGTGCCCACATCCCGGTTGATATGTTCGGTGATTTTCGACACCTTGACCAGGGTTGAAGCCGTAAACTGGTCGATTTTACTCACCTCATCCATCATCTCGTCAACCCGTCCTTTGGATTCGATCGCAAAGCTCATGTCCTTGGAGGCCATGACCTCGATGATCTCCTTGGCCGAAACGATGTTTTCCTGCGAACGGCGCACCACCTGGTTGATTTTTTGGCTGAACAGATTGGAGTCCTTGGAGAGTTTGCGGACCTGATCGGCCACCACCGCGAAGGCCTTGCCGGCTTCACCGGCCCGGGCGGAGACGATCCGGGCATTGAGGGCCAGGACGTTGGTTTGTTCAGCGATGGCATCGATATCGTGCAAAAAAGCGACCACCTCGGTCATTTGGTTGGAGAGGTCATCGATGCGATGGACCATCTCCATGCTTTGCCGACTGATCAGCAGAATGTGATCGACGAAGGAGCGCAGAATTTGATCGGTCTCACTGACGAATTGCCTGATATTGATACGCTTATGGGCGCCTTCCTCACTGGCTTGATCGGCGTTTTCGCCACCCTCCATGCTGGAGGTCAAGGAGGTCACCAGGTGGTTCTGGTTGTTCGATTGATCCCGCAAGCCATTGAAGCTGGCTGTCAACTTGACAATGGCATCCTGCACCAGGAAGCGGATCTGGTCGGCATCGGCACGCATCAGATCCATTTCCTGATGAATCTGCTGCTGGATCGCTTTGGCGAGTTGTTGTTCCTCAGTGTCCATTACGCGGGGTCACCTGATCTGGTACCGGCTGCATGGTCAGGGGGTTGAAAAAAGAAGAGTTGCTACGCCACTTCCGATCCGACGCCCAGGACACTGGCAACATCCAGAATGACCAGCAGATTGTTTTCAAATTCGACCACACCGTGGACAAAATCGGCGGCGATGCCGCGCAGGTTGGCAGGAGGGGGTTGGATATTGTCATCGGAGATTTCCAGCACATCTCCCAGTTGATCGACGACCAGGCCTACCGGATCCTGCCAGGGGCAGCGGGCTTCGCCGATTTCGCGGTTGATCTGGATCACCTCGCTGCGGGTTTTCATGATAACGTTGTATTGTTTACGTTTATTGCTTGTGCCATCGGCGATGGATTGGGCATCGTTCCAGCCCAGGCGGCATTTCAGGTCGAACAGGGTGATGACCCGTCCGCGAATGTTCAGCATGCCACGGATGTAGTCATGGGAACCGGGAACCGGGGTACACTCCATGGAGCGATTGATCTCGCGCACCAGCAGGATCTCGATGCCCAGATAGAGGTCGCCCAGGGTGAACGTGCTGACCAGCATGGCTCGCTTTCCCTTAAAAATCCGTCGTTGGCTGAAGGGAGGAGACCACCTTCAGCAGCCGTTTTTTGTCGATGGTTGGCACACACGCAAAAAATCCGGCCCGGATGCATTTCTGTTCCAGGTCGGAGGAGATGGAGGTTGTGGTGGCGACCATGGGGATGTCGCTGTGGAAGGTGGAGGGCACCTCGGCGGCCAGCTCGAAGCCGTCCATGAGGGGCATGTTGATATCGGTCACCAAAAGGTCGTACTGATTGCTGCGCAACATGGCGACGGCCATCTGGCCATCCTCGGCCTGGTCGATCTCAAAGCCTATTTCCCTGAGATAGCTGGCCGTCAACACCCGCAGGAAGGGGGTATCGTCCACCACCAGGGCGCGCAGGCCGGCGGCGTCGAATTTGGACTCCAGATGGGAGGTGGTGATGCGGGCAAGGTCCAGCACCCGGTTCACATCCGGGAAGAGGACCACCCGATCATCCAACTGGGCAGAACCAAACAGACCGTCGGCGACGATGGCGCGGGTGTCCAGTTCAATGTTGATCTCGCGGGTGTCGATGATGCGGGCAAAGATCAGGCCGGCTTGGATATCCGGGATGTTGGGGACCACCATGCACAGGTCATTGTCCTCATCTTCGCTTTCCGGGCGTGGTGCCAGCCCCATCCCTTCGAGGCCCATGACCTGATCCGGGTAGACGGCGCGGAAGGTTTTGCGGTCATACCGCACGTAGGGGAGGCCGCCGATATTCACCAGCAGATTGGGCGAGATTTTTTCCACGCGCCGCACCATGCTGTGGACGATGCCCATGAGCAGGCCGGTATCGGTTTCCAGCAGGATAATGTTTTGTCGTTCGCGCAAGGCTTCGCGGCGTTCGGCATCCAGGTCCATGCGGGTGGCGCGCTCGACGTTGCTGAAGCTGATGTTGGCACGCTCCATGACCCCGGCGTAGTCGATGATCAGGGAGACCGTGCCATCGCCCAGGATGGTGGTGGCCGAGAAGCAGACGTTATCCTTGAAGAAGGAGGGGAGGGGTTTCACCACGATCTCTTCGCTGTCGAGCACCTCGTCCACCACCATGCCGAACTCGTTGCCGCCGACGTTCAGGACCATGACGTAGGCCACAAGGCTGCCAGGGTGGCGGCGGTCGTCGTTGTTGCGCCGGTTTCCGGCGCTGCGGTGCGCGGGGGTGGCCGTTTTGCCGCGCACCACGGGCGTCGCTGCCGGTTCTTCCGGTCGGTGCCGCCGGGTGCGTCGGTCGGAGAGCCGTCCTCGCCGGTCGGGATCGTCGCTGTCGGGGGGGAAGGTGCGTTGGATCCCCAGGACATCAGCGAGATCCACCAGGGGGAGCAGCATGTTGCGCAGGCGCAAGACCGGGGCATTGCCGACGGTTTCGATCTGGTTGGAGCGGTCGGACTCCGCCACGCGCACGATCTCCACCAGACCGATCTCCGGGATGGCGAAGCGCTGGCTGCCGGACGAGACGATCATGGCCGGGATGATGGCCAGGGTAAGGGGCAATTTCAGGATGATGCGCGTACCGCGTCCGACCTTGGACTCGATGTGGACCGTTCCACCCAGCTTTTCGATGTTGGTGCGCACCACGTCCATGCCCACGCCACGTCCCGACACATCCGAGACTTTTTTCGCCATCGACAAGCCTGGCATGAAGATCAGGTTCAGGGCCTCTTCCTCGCTCATGGCGTCGGCCTGTTCCTCGGTGATCTGGCCTTTTTCGATGGCCTTCATTTTGATCTTGTTGCCATCGATGCCGGCGCCATCATCGCTGAGGGCTATGTTGACCATGCCATTTTCGTGGTAGGCGGCCAACTCCACCCGTCCTGCTTCGGGCTTGCCGATTGCGATGCGATCTTCCGGGGATTCGATGGCATGATCGGCCACGTTGCGGATCATATGGGTCAGCGGGTCGGAAAGGTGTTCGATCACCGACTTGTCCAGGTCCACATCGCCGCCCCGCAACTCCAGGTCGATCTTTTTTTCCAGTTTGCGGGCCAGGTCACGAATGATCCGGGGAAATTTGTTGAAGACCACGCTGACCGGCTGCATGCGGGCCTGCATCACCTTTTCCTGGATGCGGCTGGTGATGGAGTCCAGATTTTGCACCAGGGGTCCGATGCTGGGATGCTGGCTGGCCACATCGGTTGCGGCGCGGGTCAACTGGTTGCGGGCCAGAACCAGCTCTCCGGCCATGTTGATCAGTTCGTCCAGCAGCGAGACGCTGACCCGCAGGGTTTCTTCCACGGCGGGGGGGGCGTTCCCCTTGCCTGCCGTCGGGTTGGTCGCGGCGGTGGTGGCGGAGGCGGTCTTGGCCTGTCCACCTTTGGCCTGTCCCTGAAAGCCCGCGCTGGGTTTGCGCAGACGTGGCCGCCTGTCGGTTGGTCCGTCATCGTCCGCCGGCTGTGAGGTCAAGGCGGTGGTGTCGTGCAACGCCGCAGAGGGAGCGGGACGACCACGCGACGCGGCGGCAATGGCTGTGGTATCGGGCTGCAACTGCGGGCGCAACGCCGCCGCCAGCCTGGTCAGGGAGTCGGGAATCGGGAGTGCGGCAAAGTTTTCCCTGGGAATCTGCAACAGGGTTTGCAGAAGGTCCGCCTCCAACACGGTGGCCAGCAGAACCTCCATGACCTCCGACACCGTCGTGAGTCCCGGATCCTTGGCGATGTCCGGATTGGTCGCCACCAACTGGCCCACGGACTCCATCAGGGCCTTGATCTTGGCGTAGTGGGAACGCTTCTCGTCGGCATCTTTCGGGAGCGGCGCCTTGACGACAAAAAACAACTGGCCGTGGTGAACGGCGTTGGTGACCGCCTCCGGGAACAGCTCCAGATTTTTCAGATTGACATGGGTCGGTGGAAGGGTCAGCGCCTGGGAGGGCGCCGTGGGATTCAGAACAGTCACCTCATCGGCTGCATCGGGTGGGGGTTCCGAGGTTGTGGCGGCGGCCTCAGGCATTTCAGGGGAGGAGTCGCCTGGTTCGGCTGGGGGTTCTTCGTCGGTCCCTTCCGCTGCGGCGGATTCGGGCAACGGAGGCTCCGCATCGACCAGGGGTTCCGTCGTGGCTTCCGCAGGCGGGGGTTCCGGTGGCGCCGGTTTCGTCGCAGCGGGTGCAGCACCGCCATCCAACCCGGCCAAAAGGGCCTGGATATTGGCCACCTGTTCGCTGGCGTCGACGGATTCGCTGCTGCTGACGTCACCGATCATCGTCTGCAGTTTGTCGAGGCCCGCCAAAAGACTGTCGGTCACGGCTGGCGAGGCGACATTGGGGTCATCGCGCACCTTGCCAAGCAGATTTTCCATGGTGTGGCTTAGCTTGGTGATGGCGGTCAAGCCAAAGAAGCCTGCCGAGCCCTTGATGGAGTGAACGCCCCGAAACAAGCGGTTGATGATGTCCCGCTCCGTCGCGCTGCCATTCTCCTCCAGCGTCAGCAGGTCAGGCTCGATGGTCTCAAGATGCTCGACCGCCTCCTGGACGAACATCCCCAACAATTCATCATCTTCCTCGGACATGGCCGTTCCGCTTCCAAGCGCAGGGGTTGTGACAGGGTGCAAACCCAATCCGTGTATCGTTCAGGCGGCCTGCAAGACCGGTACCAGCGACAAGGTACCGGGTGGCATCTCCACATGATTGAATGGATTGCCGTGCAAAACCAGGAAAAAAGTAACCATGCAGCACCCTTTCCAAGAAAAGCCTGGGCATGAGAGCCTTTGTCGGGTTTTGCCCCGAACCCACCAGGACGCTATCCCTGGCCTTGCCAGGGAGCCGGCCTCCTGGACCCCGATGCGTTGTCGGGTGCCAAACAGTGACACGGAAAGATCGCCTGGGCAGCTATTTTTTTGAGAGGGTACCGGATTATTGCAAAAATTAGGATGAAATTTCCCCGGCCTTTTTGTTATAGTCCGTTGCGAAACAGGAACGGGAGGAGGCGCAGATGAGCGGTTCAGTCCGCTTCTGTGTGCTTTTTTTCTATTTTTTCAAATGTTTCCATGCTTGCTTCTGAGTGTGCAAGTCTGGCTGGTGTGCCGTTTGTGCGTTGATGGGACGGGTCGCATGGTTGCCGACGACTTTTTACCGGCTGTGATTGGGTGGAGTTGCCGTTGGCGTCGTGTCAATTTTGGAGTGGGTTCCGCGTGTCGGTGTGGCGGTTTTGGCAGCTGACGGGGGATCCATACAGGCCAGTGATCGGTCTGGACGAGAGTTTGGATCGGTTGCCTGAGGGAGGGAAATCGGATGAGAAAAACGGTATTGGCGGAGATGCTGGATGAGCCGGTTTTCGATAACAATGACACCCATCTGTGGATGGCGGTCATGGATCGCGCTGTGCGTGATCTTGTGGCCCTGGAGCGGTATCGGCAGGATCCGACCGTCATGGAAGATCCCGTTTTTCGCTACGACTATCGCACCCTGAAAAAATGGTTCCACTCCTCCTCCATGGAACCGGGTTCTTTCAACTGGATCTGCTCTCTGGTCAACATCGATCCGCGTTGGGCCTTGCGGAGGTTGGAGGAGCGCCTCAAGGTGTGTCTGTTGCCCGAGTCGGCCAGGCGGGCGGCGCAGGCCCGGCATGAGCGGATGCGCGCCTCGGCGGCTCGCGCCGCCTGACCATACTGCCTGTTTGTGGCTATTCACCAGGTCAATCTGACCAGACCGGGTCGCGCTTGTTCCGGTCGTGGCAGGTCAATCACAAGGCCGGATTTTTCCGGCCTTTTTTTCGTGTGCGGAGTCGATGGATCATGACTGTGGAACGGTTGCGGGATTCCTGGTCGCGCGGGACTGCTTTTTTGGGATCGCGTCACGCCATCCTTGGTGGAGCCATGTCCTGGCTGTCGGAACACAATCTGGTGGCGGCCATTGCTGCCGCCGGAGGTTTCGGCGTTCTGGCTACGGGCAACATGCCTCCCGAAAAATTGCAGGAGGAGATCCATCAGGTGCGCACCCGCACCGGCAACCCGTTTGGGGTCAACCTGATCACCCTCAACCCGCGTTTGAGCGAACTTGTGGCGGTGGTGGTGGCGGAAAGGGTGAGCCATTGTGTCCTGGCAGGTGGGCTGCCAGACCAGGAGACCATGCGTACCCTCAAGGAGGCTGGGGTCAAGGTGATTGTTTTCGCTCCTTCGCTGGCGATAGGCAAACGCCTGATCCAGCGGGGCGCGGATGCCCTGATCATCGAAGGCCATGAAGCGGGTGGTCACGTCGGCCCCGTGGCCACGGGAGTTCTGGTACAGGAGATTCTGCCGTTTGTGGAGGAGGTGCCGGTCTTTGTGGCGGGGGGCATCGCCAATGGCGACATGGTGGCCACCCTGGTGGCCATGGGGGCGGCAGGGTGTCAGATCGGCACCCGCTTTGTCTGCACCGAAGAGTGTATCGCCCATGCCAACTTCAAAAATCTCTTCATACGCGCTCAATCCCGCGATGCCGTGGTGACCGTCCAGTTTGACCCGGTTCTGCCCGTGATTCCGGTGCGGGCCCTGGTCAACAAGGGAACGGAGGTTTTCAATCAAATGCAGCTTCGCCTGATCGGCGAGGTCAAGGAGGGGCGGAAGGAGCGCAAGGAAGCCATCCTGGAGTTGGAACACTTCTGGGTTGGCGCCTTGCGGCGGGCCGCCATCGACGGCGATGTTGAGTTCGGTTCGGTCATGGCCGGTCAGAGCGTCGGCCTGGTCAAGGCGATCCAACCGGTGGCCGTGGTCATGCAGGAGCTGGTCGCCGAGGTGGAAAAAAGATTGCGGGGTGTTTGAATCGTTATCAGTTACTCTTTAACGTTGGTGGTGAGCAACGTATTCACGCAGGGCGGCATTGATACGGGTTTGATAACCAGGGCCTTGCCGTTGAAACCACTCCAGAATGTCGGCATCAAGGCGCATGGCCACGGGCTTTTTGACAGGCCGGAAAAGTGCTCCCCGGACGGCACCACTCCACGATGTCACCTCGCGAGCATCAGGATCGGTCAGGTCTATGTCGCAATCGGGGCGGTCGCGTAGCACGTCAAGAGCGGCCTGTTCGTCAGCAGAAAGCTTCCTGGTATTCACCATCTTCATACGCCCTTCTCTCGTGTTTTGTTGCCCGTCGAACGCTGACAATACGGCCTGGGGAACTATTGCCGGGCCATGTGTGGACGACGAAAAGAGCTACTCCGGCGACAACGGCTACGGTATTCCAACGATCACCATCCGGGTGCGGGTCTGGAAGAGAAACGGCCAGCCGATCGGCCAGGGCAACTTCCCCAACACTCAATGGCAACCCGTGTTTCCGAAGATTTATCGCGTCTTTCTGCGGATCCCAGGTCTAGTGCAAATCATCCTCCACGTCTATACGAAAATGTATAGACGATAGGTTCAGTTCGTCAAATGTTTTTGCAACTATTCACTACTTTTTCAAGAAAAGCCTGGACATGCAAGCCTTTGTCAGGGCTTCGCCCCGATTCAAGAAAAGCCTGGATACGCAAGCCTTTGTCAGGGTTTCGCCCCGATTCAAGAAAAGCCTGGGCATGAAAGCCTTTGTCAGGGCTTCGCTCCGAACCCCACCAGGGCGCTGCCCTGGACTAAGCCAGGGAGCCAGCCCCCTGGACCCCGATTCGTTAGCGGGTGGTGAATAGTTATGGTTTTTCAAGCGTTTTTCATACCATTCACATGCAGGCGGATTTCTCCATGGGGCGCCTCGACCCGGATGTGTTCTCCATCCTTGATCTGGCCGGCCAGCATCCCTTCGGCCAGGGGATCCTGGATAAGCTTTTGTATGGCGCGCTTCAGGGGTCTTGCACCATAAACCGGATCGTACCCTGTTTCGGCGAGCAGGTTGCGGGCGGTCTCGCCCAGCTCCAGGGTGATTTTGTGCGACTCCAGGAGGGTGTGCAGGTGGCGCATCTGGATGGCGATGATGGCTTCCATGTGCTCGCGGGCCAGGCGGTGGAAGATGACCACGTCATCCAATCGGTTGAGGAACTCGGGCCGGAAAAAGCCTTGCAACTCGGCCAGGATTTGACTGGACATGGCGGCATGATCCTGGGCGCCGGCCATCTCCTGGATGTGTTGTGAACCCATGTTGGAGGTCATGATGATCAGGGTGTGGCGGAAATTGACGGTCCGGCCATGGCCGTCGGTCAGGCGCCCGTCATCGAGAACCTGGAGCAGAACGTTGAACACCTCCGGGTGGGCTTTTTCGATTTCGTCCAGGAGGATAACGCTGTAGGGGCGGCGGCGTACCGCTTCGGTCAATTGTCCCCCCTCCTCGAAGCCGACGTAACCGGGGGGCGCCCCCACGAGACGGGCCACGGTGTGGCGTTCGGCGTATTCGGACATGTCCAGGCGGACCAGGGCCTGGGGATCGTCGAACAACAGTTCGGCCAGGGCCTTGGTCAACTCGGTCTTGCCGACGCCGGTTGGCCCGAGAAAGATGAAGGAGCCCAGGGGCCGTTGCGGATCCTGGAGGCCGGCGCGTGCCCGGCGCACGGCTCGGGAGATGACCGACAGGGCTTGTTCCTGGCCCACGACCCGTTCAGCCAGACGGCTCTCCATCTGGAGCAGTTTGGCGCGTTCCCCTTCCAGGAGGCGGGTGACCGGGATGCCGCTCCAACGGGCGACGATGGTGGCAATATCATCCTGATCGACCTTCTCCCGCAGCAGGCGGTTTTCGTTCTCCTTGGCCATGTTCTGTGCGGCGGCCAGTCGTTGTTCCAGTTCCGGGATGGCGCCATAACGCAGTTTGCCGGCCTCTTCCAGGAGATTGTGCCGCACGGCCTCGTCCAGTTCATGCCGCTGGCGCTCCAGGGTCTCCTTGAGGGATTGGATGTTGGTCAGGGCCGATTTTTCCTTTTGCCAGAGGGAGGTGAGACGGGCGGACTCCTCCTTGAGGTTGCCGAGTTCCTGTTCGAGGTTGCCGAGGCGTTCCTGGGATGCGGGATCCGTCTCTCGGGTCAGGGCGGTGCGCTCGATCTCCAGTTGCAAAATTTTACGGTCGATTTCATCGATGGCGCGGGGTTTGGAGGTGATCTCCATGCGAATGGTGGCGGCGGCTTCATCCATCAGGTCGATGGCCTTGTCCGGGAGAAAACGGTCAGCGATGTACCGGTCTGCCAGGGTGGCGGCGGCGACGATGGCCCCATCGGTGATGCGCACGCCGTGGTGCAGCTCGTATTTGTCCTTGATGCCGCGCAAGATGGAGATGGTATCGGCCACCGAGGGTTCCCCCACCAGGACCGGCTGGAAACGCCGCTCCAGGGCGGCATCTTTTTCGACGTGCTGGCGATATTCATCCAGGGTGGTGGCGCCGACGCAGTGCAAATCCCCGCGTGCCAGGGCTGGTTTCAAAAGATTGGACGCATCCATGGCTCCATCGGTGCGTCCGGCCCCCACGAGGGTGTGCATTTCGTCGATGAACAAAATCACCCCATGGTTGGCATCCTGGACCTCTTTGAGGACCGCTTTCAGGCGCTCTTCGAATTCTCCCCGATATTTGGCGCCAGCGATCAGGGCGCCCATATCCAGGGCCACCAGGCGTTTTCCTTTGAGTGATTCCGGGACATCGCCCCGCACGATGCGCAGGGCAAGCCCTTCGATGATGGCGGTTTTGCCCACGCCGGGTTCGCCGATCAGCACCGGATTGTTTTTTGTCCGGCGGGAGAGCACCTGGATGGTGCGCCGGATCTCTTCATCCCGACCGATCACCGGATCCAATTTGTTTTGGCGGGCAAGCGCAGTCAGATCCCGGGCATATTTTTCCAGGGCCTGGAAGGTGCCTTCCGGATCCGGCGAGGTGACCCGTTGGTTGCCGCGCACCCTCTGCAAGGCGGTGAGCAGATTTTTTTCCGTGGCGCCGGCCTGGCGGAGCTGTTCGCCTCCCTGGCCCTCTTTTTCGCGCGTCATGGCCAACAAAAAATGTTCCGTGGAGGTGTATTCATCTTTCAATTGGGTGGCCCATTGTTCCGCATCCATCCACACCGCCTGGAAGCGCCGCGACGGGATGATGCGATCCGCTCCGGTGCCGGCCACCTTTGGAAAGGTGCCAAGAGCCTGCTCCAACCCCTGGACGAGACTGTCCATGGCAACCCCCACCTGCTCCAGGATCGAGCGGGCCAGGCCATCCCGTTCGGCCAGAAAAGCCAGGAGGAGGTGTTCCGGCTCCATCTGCTGGTGGGTGTGGCTGGCCGCCAAACCGATGGCGTTTTCGATGGCCGCGCGGGATTTGGTGGTCAAACGTTCCTGACGCATAACTTTTTCTCCGGGGTGGCGTGCCGTGAAGGCCGTTGGGCATGCTTCGGAAGTATGCATGCAGGAAGGATTTGGCAATGGCTGAAAGAAAAATGGTCACTGCCCAGGCGGTCTTTCCGTCACCACGAACCGGGGTCCAGGGGGCTGGCTCCCTTTATTTACAACACCTGCTCGACCCACCCTACCCATTCCGGCGCCAGCCGTTCCCAGAACAGATAGACGAATCCCCCACCGCCATAAAGCAGGACGCCGCCGATATGGCCGAAGGCCACCTTGATGTCGGTGGTTGAAGGGATGGCGTTTTCCAGCAGCAGGGTCATGGACAGGAGGTAGAGTAAAAAGTTTGGTGTGGTGTCGGGCAGCAGGGAGAAGAAGCGTTGATCCACCTGATAGGCCAGATAGAAGAGGAGCATGGGGGCCAGGGCGGTTGGTATTGTATTGAAAAAGCGCAAATTGCTGAAGGTTACACTCCCGAGCGTGAGGCCATTGGGGGTTTGTTGGGGCCACAGGGAGATGCGGGAGGGTTTGGCCAGGAGGAGCAGACCGACCAGATAATGGGCCAACTCGTGCAGGAGGGTGCCGAACAGGTTGACCAGGGCGACCAGGAAGCGATTGCCAAAGGAGACGCGCCGCAGGCGGGCCAGGAGGAGGACCAGCGCGATGATGTAAAATCTATTGTCCAAAGAGAGAAATTCCTGGGATGACATGGCAGAGGCTTTTCCAATTTTTATGTCATTTTCGACGGTATGTTGGGTGGTTGAAAGGGGATGTCACCTGTCTTGCGGGTTGAATGAATCTTCGCAGACCATCCCGGAAGCATGTGAAGCTGGGCGATGCATTGTTTTCAACATCCATTTTTGGGGCGATGTTTTTTGCCCAGATGTGTTTATGCTTCAGGGTGAGTGGCGATCGTTTTTTAACGGAGCCCAGGCTGGATCGGACATTCGGGTCGATGGCCTCGGCCAGTTTCTCCCAGGTGTTGATCTGTGCGTCCTGCACATAGGTGTCCAAAACGCCTTGATCTGCATCAGGGTACGCTGCCAGTATGGCTGACCTGTCTCCCAGGAACCAGGCCTCAAGCTCTTCGATGGCGATCCGGAAGAGGTGTTTTGGAGTTTTTTCGCAATATTTCAAAAGATTGACAAGTTCCTGCTTGAATGTACGACAATCTGTTCTCTTATCCAGATCGACCAGGATCACAATAACCACATCATCGTTTGCCTCCTTGCCATAAGCGCGGAGTTTACCGGGCAGATTGTGGAGGAGCGTGCGATCTTTCACATGGGCTGGGTGATCCGGAAATTCTGGTAAGCTCCCAATGCCTTGGTGTTTATGGATGCTCCACGTGTGTGGATTCCCATAGGGCCCGACAATCTTTTCCATCAAGATGGAAAGGGCCGTTTTTTCGGTTTGCCCTTCGACGAGGATTTCAAAGTGCATGACCTAACCTGCATCCAGGTAATCGCTATACCACAAAGCGCCCAGTGGCTGCCCCTCACTCAACATGTTCTGGACGAATTGGATATCACAGGCGCGTGTTGCCTTTGAGAATCCATCGGTATCTTTTTTCAAAACCCACACTTCATCGGGTTCGAGAGCATCCACGAAATAGGGTTGGTGCGTGGTCATAAAGACCTGCGTTCCACCTTTTCTTCCATTGGCATATGCACGAAAGTGGCTTGCCAACTCTTCCAACAATTGATGGTAGAGACCATTCTCCGGCTCCTCGATACACAGGAACGGGGGTGGTTCCGGATCTTCCAACAACAAATAGTAGGCAAATATTTTCAGGGTGCCATCGGACATTTGATAGTGTGTGAAAGGATCCTTGAATGCCGTGCTGTGGAAAAGCAGATAAAGATTTTTGGATATGTCATCCCGGTGAACTGTAATTTTCTTGATGTCGGGAATTTTTTCGGCAATTCGTGACAAGATACGTTCAAAGACTCTCCTGTGCTCTCTTTCCAGGAATTGCACCACGTTACCCAGATTTTTTCCTGATTCATCGAGGTGTTTTTGGGGGCCAGCCTTGGATATTTCGCGTGCGGCATTGGGAGAGAAATAACTGAGATACCATCCTTCAAGAAAAATACGAAACAAGGTGATGCGCGGGTGTTCTTTGAGAGAACCCAACGTGGCAATGCCCAATTTGCGCTGGTCAGTCAGCTGGACCCTGATGCTGTCGGCATCTTCTTGCAACGTTTCCCTTTTGTTCTGGTTGTTATCCAAATTATCTTCAACATTTCCGCTGGCGTAACTTTCCAGACCAGACCACACCAATCCCTCCCCTTTTGCCAGGTACAGGAAAGAGAAGGGACGACCTTGTTTTTGACCTTTACGGCGTTGCCGAAGGCGTTCTTTTTGGACGCAGGGTCGTCCCGATGGGTCCAGGTCTATGGATAGTTCGTAGGTGATGGGACGGGCATTTTTGTCTTCACGGTAATAAAGCTCAAATTCGATGGGTCCATCGCTACCTTGAGAACGCAAGCGTTGGAAGCCGCCACGCTCCCGCAAATCACAGGCCTCTTCGACCCCCACTCGCAGACAATCCCCCAAAAAGCCGAATGCGTCGAACAGGGAACTTTTTCCCGCACCATTCTTGCCAATCACCACGGTCATGGGAGTGAGCGGCTTGGTTTGCTGGGAATTCCAGAGTTTGCCAAGCGTGACATCACGCAATGACCGGTAATTTTTGATGCGCAAACCTTCCAATTTGGCCATGGCTGTGACTCTGTACCCTCATAACATTCAGGACGAGCTTTGACATGAAAGCCTTTGTCGGGGCTTCGCCCCGAACCCAAGACAAGCTTTGACATGAGAGCCTTTGTCAGGGCTTCGCCCCGAACTCTCGAGACAAGCTTTGACATGAAAGCCTTTATCAGGGCTTCGCCCCGAACTCTCAAGACAAGCTTTGACATGAAAGCCTTTGTCAGGGCCTCGCCCCGAACCCCCAAGACAAGCTTTGACATGAGAGCCTTTGTCAGGGCTTCGCCCCGAACCCCACCAGGAGGAAGGGCGCAGCCCTTCCTCCTGGACCTCCATTCCGGTATTTCAATCGTAGGCCTTTGTCGGGTCTTTGCCCAGAACCCCACCAGGAGGAAGGGCGCAGCCTTTCCTCCTGGACCTCCATTCACGGTTTCAGGGCCTGACCGATTCTTTGCATGGTTCGGTCGATGGTGTGCTCCGACAGGGCGCGGCGCTGTCCCGCACGGCGCAGGTTGCGGCGTTTTTCCGGGTCTGCCGACAGTTGCGTTATTTTTTCCACCAACTCTTCGGCGCTCCGGTAGCTCTCCACCTCCCGCCCCAGGTCGTAAAGTTGATCCAGGCCCGGGCACCATTCGGTGAGATAGCAGGCGCCCAGCATGGGGGCTTCCAGGTCGCGTAGACGGGAGTATACCCCGGGTTGGGCAAAGGGGTGATGAAAGCTGGGGTAGCGATTGACCCCAAGGCAAATGGTGCTCTGTTGGATGATCTGGATATACTCCTCCGCCGAGGGTTGGGGGGCGAGGGTGTCGCGGAAGATGTCCATGGAGATTTCAGGACGCCAGCTTTCCCGGATCTTGCGCAAAAAAGGGAGCCACCCTTCGTCGCGGATGAAGCGGATCTGGTGTTGTGCCCCTGTCTGCCAACGGGCGGGGTGAAACCGGTTCGGCAGCAGGGCGGAGGATTCTTTTGGGGTGATATGCCACCCCGCTCCCCGGAGTTCCAATTTGGCGCCAAGGGAGAGGGTTTGGGCAAACAATGATTTGCGTTGTACATCAGCCGAGCCGATAAAGACGGTTCCATGCCGTTCGGGATGGTTGGCATGGCGATGCTCAGGCGCCACCCACATGGGCATGGGGGCATGGATGGTGGGGAGTCCCTGTTGTTGATACAGGGGATAGGCTGCGTATTCGGGCACCCAGTTCAGATCAAATACAGTGAATTCGTCTGGTATTTTTTTAAATTCGCGCACATTGTCACAAAAAAAATTGACGCAGGGGATACCCATGGCCTGGATCTCCCGGATGGCCTGGACATCGATATGACGTGGATAGAGATAGCCGAGGAAAAGATCGATGGATTGGTTCCGGTGTGCCTTTTTGAGGGCGTCCAGGAGACGGGGCCAGGTTTGTTGCCGCCATTGTTGGGCTTTCAGGTCGGATGGGGCGGCCAGGCATGCGGCCCAGTCGATGTTTGGGTCTTCAAACCAGGTGATGCCGGCCTCCCTGAGTCCACCGCGCATGTAGGTGGACCAAAAGTGGTAGGCAGGGATGGGGTGATTTTTTTGCGATTGAAGAAAACCGAGAAAGATATGCATGGACAAAACCCAAAAAGATTATTGAAAGACTGGGATGGAGGTCCAGGAGGAAGGGTTGTGCCCTTCCTCCTGGTGGGGTTTGGGGCAACGCCCCAATAAAGTTTTTCATATCAAGCTTTTTTTCATGAATGATCCAGCCAGGCGCCATATTTCATTTCGTAGATGTCGAAGATGGTGATGGCCATGGCTGCGATGATGGGTCCGAAGAGCAAGCCCAGGATACCGAAATGGATGACCCCTCCGAAGGTGGTCAGGACGGTCAGGAGGGTGTGGTTGAGGACCAGGATGGGCCCGCCGGTTTGGTGGGGTGGGACGATTTTTCCCAGGCGGTTGACCAGGAGGGGTCGCAGCAGATTGTCGATGAGGAAGCCGATCACCATCACGCCCCAAAAGACCAGGAAAAGCGCCTGTGCCTGATGGCCATGCCAGTAGAGAATCCAGGCCAAAGGCCCCCAGATGAGGAGTCCTCCCACCACCGGGATAAAGGATGCCATGGCCAGCGCCACGCCAAGGTAGAACCAGGGGAGGCCGAGAAAAGCGGTCACCAGGGAGAAGGAGAGTCCCTGCAATGCGGCAATGCTGATGGTGGAGAGGGTCAGGGTGAAGGCCATGGCGGCAAAGCGGGAGAACATGATGTCATCGTAGCGGTTGTCCAGGGGGGTCAGTATCTTGATTTTCCTGACGATGCGTGGACCATCCCGGTAGAAGAAGAACAGTGCGAAAAGCATCAATCCAAGTGAGCTGAGAAAGGCCACGCCATGGCCGGCGATGTTTTTGAACAGGCCCAGGAGCAGGTGGGCCAGATGGCCGGCCAGCTCATTTCTCCGGTTCAGGATTTCAGTCAGGATGCGTTCCTGCAAGGCCGCAGGCAGGGGGAGGGGGTCAAGCCACTCCAGCAGGTTCGTTTTCAGGGTGGCCGCGTCGGTCAGGCCGGTCAACCCATGGCGCAGGTTGTCGATGGTGGTCCCGAGGCGCAAGGTGCTGGAGACGGTCAGGTAGATCACCGGGGCAATCACCAGCACGAAGGTCAGCAACGTCGTGATCAGGGCAGCTTGGTTGGGGGGGATACGCCAGTGTTCATGCAATCGCCGGTAAAACGGCCAGGTGGCCACAGCGACCAGGACCGCCATGAACAAACCGGTCAAAAAGGGCATGAAGAGCCACAACAGTCCGCCCAGGGCCAGGACCAGGAGGGTGATCAAAAATCGTGTTTCGAAACGGGCCAGATCTTCCTGGTCGGTATTTTTGGTCATGGGCACGCCCTTTGCTTCAGTCGATGGTTGGGCCTACTCTATCACTGAGCGGAATGTTTTGTCTGCACGTCTGCAAGAGGGTATCCCTTGGCGACTGAAAGACTGGGAAGGAGGTCCAGGAGGAAGGGCTGCGCCCCTTCCTCCTGGTGAGGTTCGGGGCGAAGCCCTGACAAAGGCTTACGATTGAAAGACTGGGATGGAGGTCCAGGAGGAAGGGCTGCGCCCTTCCTCCTGGTGGGGTTCGGGGCGAAGCCCTGACAAAGGCTTCCATGCCGAGTTTTCATGTCAAAGTTTTTCATGTCAGGGCTTTCATGGAGATGGAGAGAGAGTCGATGCGTTACTTTGTCATGGGTGTCTTGTTGGCGGGATTGATCTCCCCGGCCCTGGTTTTGGCGCGTCCAACAGCCTTGGCCCGTGAGGTGGCCCAGCAGGCCAAGGAGAAAAAGGAAGAGTTTGAGGTCAAAAAGGAAATTCTGCGTCCGTTGCAGACCAAATTTTTTGAGCTTGAAGGAGATGTGCGCAGCCGGGAGCGATCTCTGGAGGAGAAGCGGCAACCGGTCTATCGTGCCCTGGAGAAATACCGGAGGGTTCAGCAGTTATCGCTCGAATACCCAGAGGTCACGACGGAAAGCGAGCGCCGGGACTATATGGAGCTCAGGAGCAAGACGGACGAGGAGACCCGTCCTCAGCAGGAGGAACTTTTCGCTTTGCGCGAGAAGTTGAATCAGGCTTACGAAAAGTTGGCTGTGGCGCAGAAGGAGTTGGATCTTGTGGCGCGTGAAATCGAAAACCTCAACGACAAGGCCATTGAGGCCAAGTCGATCATGGGTGTTTCACGGGACTGAAGGCCTGCAAGACGGATAGGGGTTGATTCCACTGTTTCCGTCGTCCCTGGTTGCGTCCCGAACAAACAGTCCCGGGAGGTCGTGTCGTGGCAGACGCTTATCGGTCGATTGCTTGGAAGGTGCTGACTTTGTTGGGTACTGTCGGCATTGCCAGCTTGTTGGGCATCACCTTCATGTTTTTACGGGAGACGGAGCAGATTTTGTTGGAGCAGAATGACCGCGCCATTCACCGTTTCACCGATAACATCGACCGCAGTCTTGAGACCATCATGCTTTCCGGATACACGGATGTGGCGCGTGCCTATGCCGCCAGGCTCAAGGGTATGGAAGGGTTGGTTGATCTGCATATTCAGCGTTTGGACGAAAAGGATGCGTTTCAATCCGGGAGTGGCGAATCGGTTGGTGGCGAGGCAGGGGTTGTTGGATTCACTCATTTTGATGCAGCCCGGGTATCGCACCCGTTTGCTGCGGCGGTGGAGGGGAGGAAGCAGGTTCTGGTCGAGTCGCGTGGTGATGACGGTTCGACCATGCGCACCTATTTTGTTCCCATTCCCAACAAGGAGCCCTGCCATGCCTGTCATGGTGACCAGCATGCGGTGCGGGGTGTGTTGCGTCTGACGGTCTCTTTGGCCGATGTAGAGATGCGGATCCATCGGATGTGGGTGAATGGCGTTGTCCTGTCTCTGGGCGCCATTTCGATGTTTATGGCTTTGTTGTGGTTGTTGCTCAAACGGGTGGTGATCACTCCCTTGAAAAAAACCCGGGAGACCATTGCCCGCATTGCCGATGGCGACCTGCGGCACCGCATTGTCGTGACGGCGTTCAAACGGGATGAGGTTGCGGATATTGGTTGGCATGTCAATGGGATGGCTGATCGTTTGGCCGACATGATCCGCTTGATTCGCGGTGAATTCCAGACCATCGCCACCAGCATGGAGCGGTTTGACGAGGTCCGTGGACAACTGGAGCATGGCTCCGCCAGCACCTCCGAAATTTCCGCAGCGGTGGCCCGTTTCATGGCGACCATCGTTGGACAGATCTGGAAAAGTGTCGAACACTCCCGGAGCACCGAGGCGCTGGCCCGGGAGGTGGCGGCAGAGGCGGTCAAGAGTGGCCAGGCGGTGAAACTTGCCGTGGAGAGCATGCGGCAAATCAGCGAAAAAACCCATATTATTTCCGATTTGGCCCGGCAGACCAATCTGTTGGCTCTCAACGCCTCCATAGAGGCAGCCCGGGCTGGAGAGCAGGGCCGCGGGTTTGCGGTGGTGGCCGCAGAGGTGCGCAAGCTGGCGGAACGCAGCAGTGGGGCAGCCGAGGAGATTGGTTCTTTCTCTGTCGCCAGCATGGCAACGGCCACCCAGGCCGGACAGATGCTGGAGAGGCTGGTGCCGAAAATCGTCCATACCGCCGAGTTGGTGACCCAGATCGATCAGCTTTCCAATGCCCAGAGCGATGGAACAAAGGCTATTTCCGAGGCGGTGGGCAAATTGGACCAAGTGGTGCGGGAGAATGCCCGGACATCCGCTCGCATCGCGGACGTTTCCCAGGAGTTGATTCAGCTTTCGGAGTCCCTCGACAGGGCCTTGGCCGCATTCAAGGTGACCGATCAGGTTTGATCGGTCAATGCTTTTTCCACGCTGATCCAGGGGTGATCGAAGGTTTCGGCCACGGGGGGCGAGGTCAGGTGTCCGTAGGCGGCGTTGATTCCTTTGTACAGGGCCGGGTCGTGGGCGGCAGCCTGGTGTACTCCCTGGTTGGCCAGCTCCAGGATGTAGGGGAGGGTGTGGCCGGTCAGGGCGGGGGTGGCGGTCATGGGGACTGCTCCGGGCATGTTGCCGACACAGTAGTGGACGATGCCATCCAACTCGAAGGTTGGACGGCTGTGGGTGGTCGGGTGTGACGTTTCCAGGGTGCCTCCCTGGTTGATGTCCACGGCCACCATGACCGACCCCGGATGCATGCGTCGCAGCATCTCCCGGGTGATGAGTTGGGGGGTTTTGGCGCCCGGGGTAAGGATGGCGCTGATGACCACGTCAGCGGCCAGGAGGGTTTCCCGCAGTTTTTGCCGATCGAACATGAGCGGGACGACATTGGGGGGCATGTTGCTGCTCAGCTGGTGGATGCGTTCCGGGTTGACATCCAGCAGCAGGACACGGGCGCCGAGGGTGGCTGCCATGCGGGCGGCGTTGCTGCCGACTCTTCCTCCGCCCAGGATGAGGATCGTGGCGGGTTCCACGCCCGGCACGCCGCCCAGCAGGAGGCCTCGCCCTCCCTGGGAGCGTTCCAGGAAGCGGATGCCTTGATGTATGGCCATCCGTCCAGCCACGATGCTCATGGGGGCCAGGAGGGGAAGATGGCCATCCGGGGTTTCGACGGTTTCGTAGGCGATGGCCACGCAACCAGACTCCAGGACCGCCTGCATCAGTGGCGGGGATGCGGCCAGGTGAAAAAAAGCGCAGATGATCTGCCCGGGACGCATGAGGGCATATTCATGGGGCTGGGGCTCCTGGACTTTGACCATCATTTCGGCCCGTTCCCAGATTTCCGTCACTTCCGGCAATATGACGGCTCCGGCGGCGGCGTAGAGGGCATCGTTGAAGCCGCTGCCGAGTCCCGCGCCGGACTCCACCAGTAGTTGGTGTTCATGTTCCACCAGGGTTTCGACCCCGGATGGTGTGATGGCGACCCGGTATTCATCCGGGCGGCGTTCTTTGATGACCCCGATGCGCATGTTGGTAAGTTCCCAAAAAAACGTTTGGAGGTCCAGGAGGAAGGGCTGCGCTCTTCCTCCTGGTGGGGTCCGGGGCAACGCCCCGAAAAAAAACCATTAAAAGACTGGGATGGAGGTCCAGGAGGAAGGGCTGCGCCCTT
>JADGBZ010000055.1:0-7811 GCA_015231175.1 Magnetococcales bacterium
GGTGGGGTTCGGGGCGAAGCCCTGACAAAGGCTTTCATATCCAGGCTTTTCTTGAGAAGGTACTGAATAATTACCGTTGACGAATCATTCGCTGGGCCGACAGAGCTTCCCATTCCAAGCAGGCTGGAGGAACCGATTGCCATGACACCCTTCAATGCGCCGGTGGCCTTTGTGCCGGGTGCAAAATCGTTGCAGAGCCGATTGCCCGCAGAGAAAACGCCGTCGAATTCATCGGCGGAGCGGTTCAAGGATTGCCTGCACCATGCCGTTGCCAAGGCGGATCGGCAGGAGGCCCAGCAGGCAGACAGGGTTGAAGAGACAACCCAGGAACGCGCTCTGGTTGCGGACCGGTCGGAAGAGAAAAGGGCATCTGCAGATCGGGTGCAGGAACAGCAACGCTCCTCCCAGGACAGTGTTCCAGCCGAGACGAAGTCGCCAGCGGGGCAGGGCAGCAGGGCGAGTGAGGAGGGGGGGCGGGTCTCCCGTGCGGAGACGACCGGGGCGGTGAAGGTGCATCCAGCGGAAACACAAGCGGATCCGCAGGGTGGTGTGGCCGCCCCTGTCCAGATGGGACAACAAGGGGTGCCTCTGGGGTGGTTGCAGGGGCAGTTTGCCTTGGGTTTTTGCGGGGTTGTCCCTGAAGGTGGGGAAATTCAGATGCCCGTGGGTCGTGGCCAGGAACAGATGGAGGCCTTGTTGCAGGGAGTTCTTGGCGCCAGGCAGGGTGGCGGTCCCATGGGTGAGGTGAAGTTGGCTCAAGTCGAAAATTTGACGTTGGGCACGGTTGCCGGGCCGACCGGAAGCAGCAACGTCGGAGATGCCGGCTTCAAACTTCCGGATGGCATCTCCCTGGCGGCGGAGACGGCCAAAATTTCCAGGGACATGAGCAAAAGCGACAATGTTCCCCGCTTGACGCTCACGGCGACAAAGCCGGATTTTGCCCAGGAGATGGCGGACAATATTGGCCGTTTGCGCATGATTTCCCGTCCGGGAATGCCGGAACAGGTGCGGATTACGTTGGATCCGCAAGATTTGGGTGAGCTGCATGTGCGTCTGCAAATGGACAAAAATCAACAAGTCCACGTCACGATCATGGCTGGAACCGATGCGGCCAGGGATTTGTTGACCCGGGATCTGCCGCAACTGCAACAGGCATTTGCCAACAACAATTTGGGGTTTGGCGGGTTGACGGTCAACGTCGGAACCCAATCCCATCAGGGTGGTGGCGAGGGGTGGCGTGATGGTGGCCGGGAGGGGCATGCCGGGGCGCAGGAAGAGAAGGAGGTCAAGGGCCTGGATCCCATGGCGGGCCGTGCCGGGTGGCGGACATCGCCCGAGATGGGGGAGCGCGCACTGAACCTTTTTGCCTGAGGGGATGAAATGATTCGGCAAATGTTGCCCTGAGGGTACCCGGCCACGCTCGGGGTCCAGGGGGCTGGCTCCCTGGCTTAGTCCAGGGCAGCGCCCTGGTGGGGTTCGGGGCGAAGCCCTGACAAGGGCTTTCATGTCTCGGGGTCCAGGGGTCTGGCTCCCTGGCTTAGTCCAGGACAGCGTCCTGGTGGGGTTCGGGGCTAAGCCCTGACAAAAGCTTTCATATCCAGGCTTTTTTTGAAAAAGTGATAAATAGTTACGATTGCGATTTGTTTTTTTCTTCATGGCATAAAGATTGATAGAGAAACAAAAGGGCAAAAAATGTCCGGAGATGGAAGCCCTGGCGGCAAAAAGTAACCAGTGGGCGGTTGAGTCCGGCGCGAAGGCGCGGAAGTACAAGGAGAATACGAAATGGATGCGACAGGAGCACTCAGCAGCATTCCCCAGTATGACCCGAAGAGTACGGCGGGGGGGGGAGCGGATGTCACGAATGGCGATAAACAACAGATTGATTTTCTTAAAATGTTATCGGCCCAACTCGAATATCAGGATCCTATGGAACCGATGCAGAATACCGAGTTTACAGCCCAGATGGCCCAGTTTACAGCCCTGGGCGAGCAGAAAAAATCCAACACCCTTCTGCAACAGTTGATCGATTCCAAATCGCCAGATCAGATCAGCCAGGCTGTGGCCTATATCGGGAAGCAGGTTGCGGTTTCTGGCAATGGAGTGGATGTGTCCGGAGGGGCTGGGTCGGTGCAGTTCCAGATGCCTTCGTCCGCCTCGGCCCATCTGCGCGTTTTTGACGAATCCGGCAAGTTGGTCAAGGAGATTCCGTCGAAGACCTACAGCAGCGGGGACAACAAGGTCGATATCAACGATGCCAAGTTTGGCGGAAAATTGCCGGATGGTCACTACACGTATGCGGTGCAGATGGATGACAACCAATCCATCCAGGCGACAACCTTGCAGACGGGTGTGGTGACAGGGGTGTCGCGGCAAAGTGGTGACATTGTTTTGGATTTGAATGGTCGGGTGTTTCCTTTGAACAGCGTGCTGCGGATAGACCAACCCGATTCCTGATGGCGTGAGTAAGCTTGTTATGGCGCGTGCGCCCTGGCTGGTTTATCCAGGCATGTGACAGGGAGCGGTGCGTTGGTGTGCGCTTGAGTCGCTGTAGGGGTCAGGCTGTTACAGGAGTTGCAAGAGGAGGTTGGAATGACCAGCATTCATGAGGCCATGTATTCCGGGTCCAGCGCATTGACCAATTACGGCAATGCCATGACGGTTATCGGGAATAACCTGGCCAATGCCAACACCACGGCATTCAAGGGAAGTCGTACCACGTTCGAGGATATTCTCATCCAGACTGTAGGCATCAGCGGTACCCGAGGGTCAACCCAGATTGGCACGGGCGTGGGGATGTCGTCGGTGGACCAGGATATGAACCAGGGATCCTTGAACGGCACCACGAGCGTCACGGACATGTCCATCGATGGGCGGGGTTTTTTTCAAGTCAAATCAAAACCGAATGTGGCCGTCCAGGGGGGGGTCGTGGCGGCTGTGACAAGCAATGATACCTTTTACACCCGGGCGGGCGACTTCAAGAAAAACAAGGATGGCTACCTGGTGACCAATGCAGGGTTGGTGTTGCAGGGGTGGGCTTTGGATAAGAATGGCAACAGAGGGGGGAACCTCCAGGATATCAACTTGACGCCGTTTCAGACCAGTGACCCCAAAGCCACCACTTTGGTCAATGTAGGGGTGAACCTGAACGCATCATCGCAAATCAATACGAAGGTTTATAACCCTGACGATCCGTCGACCTACGATTATGCGACAACGTCGCGTATCTACGACTCCCTGGGTAATGGTCACAATGTGGAGTTGCAGTTCAGGAATCTGGGTAACAACTCCTGGGAGTGGCATGCCGTTGTGCCGTCTGCCGAATTGGATCCTTCTCAGGCAAAGGCCGGACAAAAGAAGACGGCCATTGATTTGATTACCGGCAATGTCATGGCAATGCCGGGTGGTACGGGTACGACAGGTACGACAGGTACGACGGGTACGACAGGTGCGACGGGTACGGCCACGACTGGTGCACCCTACAAACCTGGTGTTCTGGTGTTTGACTCCTTCGGCAGGTTGAGCCAGGAGGGATCGACTCCCATCACGTTCAATTTTTCGAGTTCGAGCACCAAACCTGCATCCCAGCAGGTTCTTTTCGATTTCGGTGGGGCGGTGGGCGTCAATGGGGACTCCACGAACGATTTTGCCCTGCCGACGGGGCTTACCGGTGTAACGACAGCCACGACAGGTACGACAGGTACGACAGGTACGACGGGTGCGACAGGTACGACGGGTACGACGGGTACGACGGGTACGACAGGTACGACAGGTACGACCACCAGCAGCAGTCCGATCATGTATGGGGCTGGGACGCTGGCAGCCGATGCGGGCAATAACGGGACGGATGCCACCGTGCAACTGGCAGGTGATTTTGCCACCCTGAGGCTGAGTCAAAATGGTTTTCCCACGGGTTATCTGGAGAGCCTGGCCATTGGTCAGGATGGCAAGATCACGGGCAATTTTTCCAATGGGGACAGCCACGGATTGTATCAGGTGGCCCTGGTGGACTTTGACAACGCTCAGGATCTTGAGCAGATCGGATCAAATCTGTTTGCCGAGACGCGCCTCTCCGGCGCCGCACGAGCGGATCAGCCCCAAAGCGGTCGCCTGGGTGCCATCAAGAATTTTTCTTTGGAACAATCCAATATTGACTTATCCTCGGAGTTTGTAAACATGATCACCGTGCAGCGGGCGTTTCAGGCCAACTCACGGCTCATCACGGTTACGGACGGCATGATGGAGGAGTTGATCGCCCTGAAACGGTAAACGAGCGGCATAGGGTCGTTTAATTTTCTGTAACCATTCGGCACCCGGCCACGAACCGGGGTCCAGGTGGCTGGCTCCCTGGCAGGGCCTGGGGTGTCGGGTTGACGTAAAGGCATGGATGCGGCATGGTCACATGAAGGGGTGATGTCATGGCTGAAGAAGCGGAGCAGGAACCGGAGGAGGAATCCGGCGGTGGTGGTGGTGGCGGTGGTGGTGGTATCGTCAAAATTTTGATCATGGTGATTCCGGCCTTGTTGTTGGGTGCGGGCGGGGGATATTTTTTTGGTTCCAAAACCGTCACAACTGAAGTGAAAGAGGCGGTGCAAAAGGAACCGCATCCGGAAAAAACGGCCAAAAGCCCCAATGAGATGGTGGGAGACATCTATAAGATGGAACCTTTTGTGGTCAACCTGAACGAGCCACGAGGGAACCGCTATCTCAAGACAACGATCCAGTTGGAGATGGGGCAGAGCGTGCCTGCCAAGGGTGAAGATGGCAAAGAGAAACCTGAGGAACCAGCCAAAGAGGGTGAAAAAGGTTTGAAGTCCACCCCATTGAAGGAGGAGTTGGACAAGCGTCAGCCACAAATCCGTGACATCATTCTGCAACTTTTGACCTCCAAGGGGACGCAGGAGCTGCAGGCCTACGATGGCAAGTTCAAGTTGCGGGAGGAGATTTTGGCGCGCCTCAACGCCATCCTGAGCAATGGTCAGATCACGTCGGTTTACTTTACCGAGTTCGTCATTCAGTAACGCGCAGCGACAACAAACCCGGCGGTTGATATTCCATGTCACAAATCCTCTCCACTGAAGAAATCGACGCCCTCATGGGGGCGTTGGACGAAGGGTCTATCAACCTGGAGGAGATCGACGAGGATATACCCGATACCTCTCAGGAGAAAAAATACAGCGCCTTTGTTTTTGGTCAAAAAACCTCCATTCGGGCAGGCGCCTTGCCCGGTCTGGATTTGATCAACGAACATCTGGCATCTCAACTTTCCTTCAAGTTGACGCAAAAGGTGGGGCGTGAGGTTCACGTCATGCCCAAGACCACGATCAACCAGGTATTCGGGCGTTTTGTGCATGGGTTGACCCCTCCGATCTTCATTAACATTTTGCGTGTGGAACCCTCCGAGGATATGGCGCTGTTGACCATTGACGGGGATGTGATGTATCGGGTTTTGGAGGGTTTTTTTGGTGGAAGCGGCGATTCAGAGCGACCGTTTCGCAACTTCTCCTCCTTTGAGATGAAGGTGATTGACCGCATTATGGACGTGGCCCGGGAGCAGATCGAACTCTCCTGGAAAAAGTTGGATCCCTCGTTCAAATTGGTGTTGACCCGTTGGGAAAATCAGCCGCAGTTTGCAGCGGTGATGCCGCTTGACGACAACGTCTTCTTGATCACCTTTGCCGTGGAGGTGGGGGAGGCGGAGGGGTCATTGACCATCTGTTTTCCGTCGGTGATCCTTGAACTGTTCAAGCAGCAGCTCAAGGTTGGCTTCCAGCAGAAAGAGACCGTTGGTGGGGCTTCGACGTGGCGGCGCTCTCTGGTTCGGCAACTTGGCTACGTTCCCCTGCGCCTGGATCCGGTGATCGATCATGTCTCCATGAGCATGCGGGACATGATCAACCTGAAGGTGGGTGATGTCATCATGCTCAACACGGACCTCACCGAAGAGGTGGATATCGACATTGACGGCCATACCCGGTATGCCGCCATCGCCGGAGTCGTTGATGGCAAACGCGCTCTGCGGGTCACACGGGTCGTGAGAGAAAAAGAGGAGTGATTCACCAGGTCAACTGTTCAGGAGCGGAAGCGTTATGGAAGAGGAGCTCAATTTTTCCGATGAGGATTTAGGGGGGATGGGCAATGGTGCCGAAGGTCACATCCCCAGCCCGTTGGGCAGCAGTCTGAACTGGCAGGATCTGGCCGGTGATGGTGGAGGAGTCGAGAGCAAACCGGAAGAGGATAAAGGGGGCATTCCCCCCAATCTGGAACTGCTCATGGATGTGGCGCTGGATATCTCCGTCCGGCTGGGCAGTGTCCAGATGGAGATTCGTAGCCTGCTGAGGTTGAACAAAGGATCATTGATCGAACTGCAAAAAGAGGCGGATGATCCCCTGGAGATCTACGTCAATGACCGTCTCCTGGCCTATGGTGAGGTGGTCATGATCAAGGAAAAACTTGGCATCCGCATCACCGATATCGTTTCCATGGAAGAGCGGTTGGAGAGTTTGCGCTGATGAGCCCTCGGTTGGGTGCGGTCTTCCTGATTGTGGGGATGGTGGCTCTTGCGGCGGTCTGGATCGAGGGTGCGGGGGCTCTTGCCGGGACGGAGGGTGATGGGGCGGTAGATTTTGTCGGCGAGATGATCCGTATCCTTGGCTTTTTGGCTGCATTGGTGGCATTGTCTGTCATCGCCGTTCGCCTGGGGAAACGTCTGGAGCCGCGTTGGGGTGGTGGTGTGGTGCAACTTCTGGGGTCGCGCACCCTGGCCCCGGGCGTGGGTGTTCGCCTGATTCGGGTGGGATCCAGGGCTTGGCTGTTGGGTGTCACCCGGGAGCAGGTGTCGATGCTCGCCGAATTGGAAGAGAAGGATTTGCCCGTTTTGGAGGAACGCTCGCGGTGACTTTGCCCAAACGCCACAAGGGGGTTCTCGTTGCCCTGTCTGTCCTTGGATTGGGTTTGGGGGTCGGCGTGGCTGCGGCGGCGGATTTGACTTTTCCATCCATCACCCTCTCCACGGGGGGGCGGGCTGATCCGAGTCAGGTCGGTGTGGGGCTACAGATTCTTGCCCTGATGACCCTTTTTTCCCTGGCTCCGGCCATGCTCGTCATGATGACTTCGTTCACCCGCGTGATCGTGGTCATGTCTTTTGTGCGCCAAGCCATGGGTTTGCAGGGACAACCGCCCAACCAGGTTCTGGTCGCGCTCTCTCTCTTTGTCACTTTTTTTGTCATGGGACCGGTTTTCGATCGGGTATGGGATGATGCTCTCAATCCCTACCTGGAAAAAAAATTGAATGAGGCGACGGCCCTGGAGCGTGCATCCGTTCCCATCCGGGGGTTCATGTTGCGCCAGACCCGGGAGAAGGATCTGGCCCTTTTCATGCGCCTGGCCGGCATGCCGAAAACCCAAAAACCCCAGGATGTGCCGATCCGGCTTTTGATCCCTGCCTTCATGGTGTCGGAGTTGAAGACCGCCTTTCAGATCGGTTTCATGATCTATCTTCCCTTCCTGATCATCGATATGGTGGTGGCCAGTGTGGTCATGTCCATGGGTATGATGATGTTGCCGCCGTTGGTGATCTCCATGCCTGTGAAGCTTATATTGTTTGTGCTGGTGGATGGTTGGTCGTTGGTGGTCGGGTCGCTGGTGCAGTCCTTTCGGTGAAAAAACAAGCGCTTTAAAGACTGGGATGGAGGTCCAGGAGGGAGGGCTGCGCCCTTCCTCCTGGCGGGATCCGGGGCGGAGCCCCAAAAAAAAACTATTAAAAGACTGGGATGGAGGTCCAGGAGGAAGGGCTGCGCCCTTCCTCCTGGCGG
>JADGBZ010000055.1:11391-24334 GCA_015231175.1 Magnetococcales bacterium
CCCTGGCGGGTCCAGGGCAGAGCCCTGGTGGGGTTCGGGGCGAAGCCCTGACAAAGGCTTTCATGTCCAAGCTTTTCTTGAAAGGGTGGTGAATGTCATCTTTTTAAAAACCTGCAATACGTCCCCCTTCTGGCGCAAAAAGATGCGCCAGAAGGGGGACCAAGGCCCGCCCCTTGGGCCTTTTTTGCCAACAGCGCAAAAAAGGCCTGGGAGAAGGGGGGCGTACAAAAACAAAACGGGGCGCTGCCCCGGACCCCGCAAGGGCTCTGCCCTTGACCCGCAAGGGCTCTGCCCTTGACCCGCCAGGGAGCCAGCCCCCTGGACCCCATTTCGTAAAAAAACGGGGCGTTGCCCCGGACCCCGCCAGAGAGCCACCCCCCTGGATCCCGATTCCAAAAGCGATCATGACCTTGGGTATGCCCATGTCACATGCGACTGTTCTGGTGTTTGCCCTCATCAGAGGATAAACCGGGACAAATCCTCATCGGCGGCGAGATCCTTCAACTGGGCATTGACGTACTCTGCATCGATCACCACCCGCTCTCCCCGGCGGTCCGGGGCGGAAAAGGAGAGATCGTCCAGGAGCTTTTCCATGACGGTGTGCAAACGTCTGGCGCCGATGTTCTCCGTTTTTTCGTTGACCTTGGCGGAAATCTTCGCCAGGGCCTGGACGCCATCCGGCTGAAACTCCAAGGTGATGCCCTCCACGGCAAGCAGGGCGGCATATTGGCGGGTGAGGGCATTTTCCGGTTCGGTGAGGATACGGACAAAATCTTCGGCAACCAGACTGGTCAGCTCCACCCGGATGGGCAGGCGTCCCTGGAGCTCCGGCAGCAGGTCGGACGGCTTGGCCATCTGGAACGCGCCGGAGGCAATGAAGAGGATGTGATCGGTTTTGACCATGCCGTATTTGGTGGAGACGGTGGTTCCTTCCACCAGGGGGAGCAGATCGCGTTGCACCCCTTCCCGGGAAACATCGGCTCCACGCATGTCGGAACCGCGTCCGCACACCTTGTCCAATTCGTCGAGGAAGACGATACCTGATTGCTCGACTCGTTCCACGGCATGGCGTTGCACGGTATCCCGATCCACCAGCTTGCTGGCCTCTTCGTCCACGAGAACCTTGCGCGCCTCGCCGATGGGCAGGCGCCGTTTGCGGGTGCGCCCCCCCATGAGGCCCCCCAGCATCTCCTGGATGTTGATCCCCTCCATGCCCTGGGGCGTGAAAACCTCCAGGGTGGGACCGTTGCGGGCTTCGCGGATTTCGACTTCGATCTCCTGCTGATCCATCTTGCCTTCGCGCAACATTTTGCGAAATTTTTGCCGGGTGCCGGAGTCGGGTGGTGGGGAGACCGGCGCCGTCTCCTTCTCCTCCTGCTGGCCGAACAGGGCGCCAAGCGGATTGCCGACCGATTGCCGACTGGGTGGCGACGGCAGCAGAATATCCAGGATGCGATCTTCCGCAATATCCTCGGCCCGACCCTGGACCCCTTTTTTGGCGCTCTCCAAAAACATTTTGACCGCCATGTCGGTCAGGTCGCGAATGATGGACTCCACATCCCGTCCCACGTAGCCGACTTCGGTAAATTTGGTGGCTTCGACCTTGATGAACGGGGCATGCGCCAGCTTGGCCAAGCGACGGGCGATTTCAGTTTTGCCGACGCCGGTGGGACCGATCATTAAAATATTTTTGGGGTAGATCTCTTCGCGCAGGGCAGGGGCCAACTGGTGCCGGCGCCAGCGATTGCGCAAGGCCACGGCCACCGCCCGTTTGGCGGCGCCTTGACCGATGATGTAGCGGTCCAGTTCGGAAACGATTTCACGCGGGGTAAACTCGGACATTTACAACTCTTCGATGGTCAGGTTGCGGTTGGTGTAGATGCAGATGTCAGCGGTGATCAGCAAGGCCTGCTCGGTGATCTGACGTGCCGGCAGATCGGTATGGGCCAGCAGGGCACGGGCGGCGGCAAGGGCATACTGTCCCCCGGAGCCGATGGCGATGAGACCATCTTCGGGTTCCAATACGTCTCCGGTGCCGGAGATCAGCAAGCTGGTGGTGCGGTCAGCCACGGCCAGCATGGCCTCCAGGCGGCGCAAAATCCGATCTGTTCGCCAATCCTTGGCCAGCTCCACGGCGGCCCGGATCAGAATGCCGCCATGTTTGGACAGCTTGCTTTCGAAACGGTCAAAAAGGGTGAAGGCATCGGCGGTCGCCCCGGCAAACCCGGCCAAAACCTTGCCATCATGGACCGAGCGCACCTTGCGGGCATTGGCTTTGACCACCGTGTTGCCCAGGGTCACCTGGCCATCACCCCCCATGACCACATGGTCGCCGCGTCGGACCGAAAGAATGGTGGTGCCTTTAAACATGGGGGCCTCTGCTCTTCGTAACGCCTTGCGGGGTGTCGTGTTATTCAAGCTCCATACATGACTCTATTTTCACCAGGTTGGCAAGGAGAGATCGTCAGAGTTTTCGTTGCACATTGACGACAATGAGCTGTTTGGTGGATACAGAAGCCATCTGTTCCTTGTCTGTGGTGGCGTACTCCGTGGTTCTTTGCCTTTGACAATCAATCCATGAACACATCTCGACCCCCTGGTGATCCGCAAACCCGCCTCAACCTGTTTTTGACGCCATCCCACGTTTGTGGATATTTGCCCGGTGAACACTCCTCGACCCTGTTTGTCGATCCGGCCACGGTCATGCATCCGGCGCTCTACGAGCAGCTTCTGGAACGGGGATTTCGCCGCAGTGGGCAACACGTCTACCGGCCTTTTTGCGCGTCGTGCCAGGCTTGTGTTCCCGTTCGCATCCCGGTGAATCTGTTCCAGGCGAGTCGCAATCTGCGCCGGGTATGGCAGCGCAACGCCGATTTGCAGACACATGACATGGTTCCGGTTTATCACCCGGAATATTTTCACCTTTACAGCCGCTATCTGACGCATCGCCATCAGGGCGGTCCCATGGACAATCCCCAGCCCGAGACTTTTCTGGATTTTCTTGCCAGCTCCTGGTCGCACACCCACTTTTACGAATTCCGTCTGCGCGGCTGTCTGGTCATGGTCGCCGTGGTGGATGAACAGCCCAACAGCCTGTCAGCTACCTACACTTTTTTCGACCCGGAGTTGGCCACCCGAAGCCTGGGAACCTACGCCATCCTGTGGGAGGTGGAACGGGCGCGCCAGCAGGGCAAGGGTTACCTCTATCTGGGATATTGGATCGCCAACTGTCGAAAAATGCTCTACAAGAGCCGGTTTCGTCCCATGGAGGCTTTCGACGACTCCGTTTGGAAGGAACTTGTCGAACCGAGCCTGCATTCTCAACCCCCGGATATTCCCCTCTCTCGGTGATAAGGATTTGGTTTGGTGGCCGAAACGATGACCACGGCCCACCAGATTTTCTGTCAAGCAGTCCCCTCCATTTGAACGGTTGCCAGGCCCATGCTTACGATCACCAAACCGGATCCTTTTGCAGGAAATCCCCTTTTTGTTCGCTATGGGCAGGCGGTCAGCCGGCTTTTTGCCGAGACCACGAGGGAGGTGACTCCGGATCAGGTGACCGCAACCCTGGGGATCGAGGCGCTTCCGGGCGGGGATCGCTTCCATGAGGCTAAACAGTTATCCAATTACCATGATCCCGCTGATCTGGATTTCATGCGCACGACCATTTGCGAGTTGAAAAACAAACTCGTCCAGGAACAGGAAGAGAGTGATCAAGGAACGGCCTGTTCGGGAGAAAACCTCCGCTACCAAACTCCGGTCACGCAAAAATTGAAGGAGTTTCGTGAAGCCCTGGACAAAAAAAACGAGGCCATGCTGGAGGAAAATCCGTTTTACGAACTGGCCGGGCTTCTCTGGCGCTCGCATCTGCGGGCCATACAAAAAGCATTTGCGGAGCATGTCGCCACCGGTCTCGACGGAATGCCCCACCCCATCAAGGTGGCGCGGTCATTTCTCCAGATATGGAGAAGCCGGCGGGAGGTCACAAGCCTACGCGAGAAATCCGTTGAAATTGTGGGAAAGATTGCTTCCATCGGCAAATGGACGCTGGGTTTGCTTCTCTTCGTTGGTTCCACCTTGACCACGGCCAAGGGTGTATCCGACCTTGTGCAACTCCCCGCTCTTGGAAATTTTTTCGGTGGATACCTGGCCAGCAGTCAGCACGAACACCTGCGCATGGTTTTTTCGATCATGACAGGCCTGACGCTCTCCTCGGTCATTCTGGATTTTAAATCTCGTTTGTTTCAGGGGGTTGCCGAGACAGGCCGGGTCTTCCCAGGCTATTGGCTGACATTCAGGATCAACCCCCGTTGGACAGTTATCGCCTTGTTCCTGACCATGCTCTCCATATGGACCAATTATGATGGCATCGTCCTCATCTTGTCCAAGACCGAAGATCTTTCCTGGCAATGGAAAAAGATTCAAAAACAGGTGGAGACCGGCATGGGGGACAGTTCGTCCGCCCGTGCGGACAACCCAAGTTCTCTCTGGGATCTGCATGCCCTGCTGGATAAAAACATGGCCCAGGCGGTCGCCAGATTTCATCAGGTACCCCTGGATGAAATGTCGGGAGCCGCTTCCAGCGGCATCGCCGTCAAGGGCCCCCGCTATTGGGGAAAATACCATATTGTCCATGGAGAATACCAACCTGGCCACCGGGACGTGAGCAGCCAGTTTCCCAACTCCAGCGTGGCTGCACAAATTGACGGCATGCTGCGTGGTTCCAGGTTGAACCTTCAGGTTTCCCTCGAAAAACAAATGTTGGATCTGCTGGTAAACTATCGGCAACATCTATTGCAAACCCAAGACCTGGTTCAACAAAAAATGGGCGCCTTGGAACGAATGATGTCCATCCAAAGCTTCTCCTTTCGGGAACTCTATACCTTTTTTTCTCTGGAGTCCTATCACGTTGACAACAAGGTCAAAGAGATCGTTGGTAGCTTGGAAAACAGCAAGGCGCGTTTCACGGAAGTGGTCGAGCAACTGAATCGCCTCACTTCGCAATATATCGCCCTTCTTGTCCAGGTGGACCAGGCGGGTGGGGTGGTCCGCAACAAATACGACATCAAAATCGATATTCAGATTCCTTCCCTGGAATCCATCGACCAACTGAAACAGGGAAAAATTCCCGGGGTACAACGTCGTAATCTTGAAGAACTCAAAGGAATTCTTCTGGAACGTCATGGACTGGCCCTCGGAGGCACATTTCTCTTTCTCATTCTGTTCGTCGCCATCAGCATGGATCTTTCCGACCCCATTTTTTACAGCGCCATGGTTGCGCGCTGGGGTCGGCGGGACCGGCGATTTTTGGATGAAAATCTCCAGCGTTTTGAAAAGTGGGAAAAGGAGCTTGTGCAAAATTTCCGCATATTCCTGATACGCCCGGACATTCGCACCGCACTGGCCGATTTTCCATGTCCCCCCATGCCGATGGTCTATTGGATCTACCACCTGTTTTTGGAAGATATGGATGCCGCTGTCAAAGATGACAGATCTTTCAGCCTGATGGAGAGATTCCGCTACTGGTTTGCTGAATTGTTTCAGACCACCCGACTCCGGTTCGTCAAAGGTTACAATGCCAGACTCGGTGTTGAAAAACGAATTCTGTCCAATCCGGATGTTTATGGGTTCCTGTTGCTCAACCGCCTTTATGGTGGTTTATTCACCCCTTTTCGGGTGGGGATCGATCATTTCGAGGAACGTCATCGTCTGGCGCGTCAGGAGACATCCCGGGAAAAGTTGTTCTTCTCCCGGGAGTTTACCCTCCACTCGCAGGGGGTGTCAGTCGATTTTTCCGGTGAAACCTCCTCTTCCAACAAAGTGTTTCCTTTCAGCCGGCTTCACGCATCCCCATTTTTGCACCGGGTTCGTCACCTGGCTGGCAAGATAAAACAGGTCGCGCTGATCTTGTGTTGCAGAAATTTATCCGGTGAAGATCTCCCTTTTCCCCTGTCACGATATAACTGGCTGCGACAGCAGGCTATTTTGGAACTTCGTTCTCAAAAACTCCGGGAGGCTCTCTCCCCTCTGGATCCGGTGTTGACCGACCTGCTGGGAACGGTTGTTCCTGGCATGAAAGCGGATATTCTGGACAAGCTGGAGAAGAGCCTCCAGGAGATTCCCAACCACCCATCCCTGAAACAGGGATTGGGGATCGGCGCCATAATCGATTCATTTCACAAACTTGAGCTGGGTATGCTCTCCGTGTTTGGCATGCTCAGAGGTTGCGCTTTTCAACTGAATGAAAAGACTCTCCGCATGGTGGTCGAGAGCGCCGATTGCCCGGAGATTGCACAAGCGGTTATGGATCCAGCCAGGGCGGGCAGCCTGATCGGCAACCGATTGAGTGACTTGCATGGTCATTTACGCCACGCCCTGATGATTGTGCAAAAACTCCTTTCTGATCGCAGCCAGGTGGTGACCCTGCTTTCGGGCATCCGTAACGAGCTTCTGCGACCGATACAAAAATCCATCGAGCCACTGCATATTCGCGATGTCTTTGAAAAAGCCATTGGTCTGGATCAGATGCGCCATGAATTGTTCATCATGGAAAACGTGATCATTCACTTGTGGTCTATCGGCATGAATAAACCGGTCTTCGATAAAAACAGGGAGTTGGAGTTCGATCCCATACAGGTATTTTTCAAGCATGTCACCCTGGATGCCGGGTTTTCCATGCTCGCTCAAGCGCGGGTTTTGCGGGAGCGATTTGAGCTGCTGAGGAGCAACCTGGATGCGCAAATGTTCCATCTGATCTACATGGACCAACTGATGAGTCAGGCGCTGTCGAACATTCATGACTCTTTTGTCCTGATTGCAAAAATTTTTCTGCGCGAAGGAGAACTCGCATCCTCCCAGACGACCGACCCGGCGGACAGCGCAAGAGTTCGCTTTCTTGAAGACAATATCTTGTTTTTGAGATCCATTCCCTTGAACCTGGACACGGAGCGCGAGCAAATCTGGACCATGGCGGAAAAACCCGACTTGGCAAGCGATCTTGATATCAAAAAAATGCATTTGACAGTCCAAGAGAGTCACAAGGTTTCGCAAAAGCTTGGCAAAATATTGGATTTTCTGGTCGGCAAAAGCGAAACCCCACCCCTGATGGGCAGACAGGGTGGAAAAGAGGGCGCTTTCTCATGAAATGGCCTTGCCGGGCACAAAAAATGACCAACAACCAGAATGGAAGGCCCTGCCATGTCTCTTTCGTTTACCATGGAACATCTCGTTGACTTTTTGAGTCAATCGTCTGCTTTTAAAAGTTTGCCCCCTTCTCTTCTCAATCGACTGATTGTGCCTATCCTTGGCATCACCCATTTTGCTCCGGGTGAACGTATCGGCGGCACAGAAGAAAAACATACAAACGTCCATCTCGTTTATCGAGGTCGCGTTCACGGCATGCGCAAGACGGAGTCGGGAAGGGAACATCACTTTTTCATTTCGGAAGGGGAGATGTTCGGAGAGATGGCGCTCGTCTCCGAAGAAGAGAATCACTGTGAACTCAAGGCTGTCGTTTCCACCATCTGCATAACTCTGGAGTTGGAGACCCTCAAGGAGGCCATGGCCAACCATTGGCAACTGGCTAAAACCGTGTTTGTCCAGATAGGTCAACGGCTTGCGGAACGCATGGCCCCCATGCGGATCAACCGATATCCATGGTCGGACATTTACAAGGTCGGCCTCACCAAAATCGATGCACAGCATGGGAAGCTTTTCAAGCTGGTCAATGCCCTGGGTGACTGTCTGGAATCACAAAAGGAAGATGACGGACCCGACCAGAAGATCCAGGAAATTTTGCGGGAATTGCTGCTCTATGTGGATACCCATTTCCGCGATGAAGAAGAGTTGATGGCAGGTGTCCAAGCTCCGTGGTTGGATGAACACAAAAAAATGCATCAGAAGCTCGCTGCCGATATCACGGATTTCAATCATAAGATCAAACAGGCAGCATCACCGGCTGACCAGCGCTACATGCTTGTGCAGCTGCATGGTTTCATGGGTGACCTGCTGGCAACCCACATCATTCGGGAAGATATGAAACTGGGAAAGTTCCTTGCCAACCGGAGCTGACCGGGGTCGCCACCCCGCATGCATCAAACTGCAATATGCCCGGCCACGATCATCGTTTCGGCCACGTCAACGCATTGGGGTCCAGGAGGCTGGCTCCCTGGCGGGTCCAGGGCAGCGCCCTGTTTGTTTCGGCAGCACGCTCTTTCAAATGCGGTTGCCCTGCGGATTTTGATGGACTGGAGAGGTGAAATCCTGGTAACTGTTCAGCACCCGGCAACGCATCGGGGTCCAGGGGGCTGGCTCCCTGGCAGGTCCAGGACAGCGTCCTGGTGGGGTTCGGGGCAAAGCCTTGACAAAGGCTCTCATATCCAGGCTTGTCTTGAGAGGGTGGAGAATCATTCCCATGCGCAACTTGGCAAGAATCGCAATGATTGCCACAATGGCACTGGCAGCGCTGCCGGGTGGTTTGCAGGCAGAAGAAACCGATCATTCCAAAGGTCGTTCGACAAAAAGGACGATTTTATTCAATGATGGTTCAAAATTAAAGATTCAAGATGGCGTTCCTCAGCTTTCGGTGCAAGATCCCAGAGGAAGATGGCACACAACCTATGATCGGAAATCGGCGCTTCCTTTCGGCAACGCACCGCCGGGCACCTTTTCTTACACACGACCACACACTCCGAGATGGCGTTGTGACCTGTATAACAACTGCGTGTATTATTGATTTGTTGGGTGAGCCAGCCCCCTGGACCCCGAGGCGTGTCCGGGTGGTGAATGGTTGCGTGCGCCTTCTGATTGCATGCCATGCCATTTTTTTTTCTGTAACGGTGTGGGGCGCGGAGCCCTTGCCGGTTACGGTGCGATCGGTGGCAAATCTGGTGGTGCATTTGCGCGGGGAGACCATGGCCGAGGTGGTGGCTGTCCGGGATACCCTGCTGGCGGCGGAGGTGGCTGGGCGGATTCGCAATGTTTTGGTGCAGGTGGGAGACCAGGTGGCCACCGGGGATCTTTTGGTGGTCCAGGATGACCGGTTGCTGAAACTGCGTGTCGACGAAGCAGAGGGTGGCTTGCAAGAGTTGCGGGCCAATCGGGATCTTGCCGTCCGACAGGCGGCCCGTGCCCAAACCCTGCGGGAAAAAGGCCAAGCCACCGATGAACAATTGGAACGTCGGGAAACGGAACGGGCAGTCCTGGAAGCAGGTATCCGGCGACAGGAGGCAACCCTGGCGGCGTTGCGGTTGCAGGCGGAACAGTGTCGAATCACAGCCCCGTTTGCCGGTCAGGTGGTGACCCGCGAGGCCCAACCCGGCCTGTGGGCCGGGCCGGGAACGCCTCTGCTCCGTCTCGTGGATACCCGGGAAACCCGTGTGGCGGCCCAAATGGCAGCCGGGCAGGCCGAACAGATGGAAAAAATCACCGGCTGGTTTTTTGTGCAGGGCGGCCAACGAATACCCTTGATACCACAAGTGTTGCTGCGAGTTGCTTCATCGACCGCCCGGACCCGGGAGGCCCGTTTCACGTTGACCGGTGCGTCGCCACCCGTGGGAAGTTCCGGACGCCTGGTGTGGGAGGATGTTCGTCCGCATCTGCCGGCGTGGCTGATAGTTCGGCGGGAAGGAAAACTGGGCGTGTTTCTGGTCCAGGATGGCAAAGGTGTATTTCAAGTGTTGCCGGAGGCGCAAGAGGGACGCCCGGTACCCTTGGATGCCGGGTTGCCGATCCCCACGACAGCCATGCTGGTCATCAAAGGCCGCGAAGCCCTGACCGATGGTCAGGCAGTCCGGATCAGCAAGGATGCTGCGGAGTGATGGCATGTTGCGTTGGCTGTTGAACAACCATGTTTTTGCCAATCTGACATTTGGTCTGGTGTTGGTCCTGGGGGCATTTTCCTATCAGCTCCTGCCCCGACAACAGGATCCGGATATGAATTTCAACTGGATCAATGTCATCACGGCCCTGCCGGGGGCTTCGGCGGCGGATGTCGAAAAACTGGTAACCGATCCCCTGGAGTCCGCCCTGGAAAAAATCCAGAATGTGCGCTTCGTCGTCTCGACCAGCCGGGAGGGACGGTCAAGCATTCTGTTGCGTTTTCAGGAGATCGATACTCGCACCTTCGACAAGCGCATGAACGACCTGCGCCGGGAGGTGCGCAACAAACAACGTGACATGCCAGCCGAGGTCGAGGATCCCCTGATTTTTGAAATCACCTCCGCCAATGGGTTTCCATCCGCCATGGTGGTGGTGACCGGTCCGGATGGGGGAGAAAATTTGCGGCGTCAAGCCAGAGAGGTGCGGCGCGATCTGGAACGATTGCCCGGAGTGAGTACGGTGGACCCTCTGGGTCTGGCAGCCCCCGAAATCCAGATCCGGTTTTTTCCGGATCGTCTGGCAAGCCTGGGAATGGACCCACCCATGGTGGCCGATACGTTGGCCAGCCGGTTCCGGGATGTTACCGGTGGTACGGTGCGTCTGGGTGATCGCAGTTGGTCGTTGCGGCTGGAAGGGGTTGAAGCCGATCCCGAGGCCTTGGCCCGGTGGCCCGTGGTCGGTCCAAAAGGGGAAATTCCCCTGGGGCAGATTGCCGAAGTGATCCGGGGGCGCAAAAAAGCGGATACCCTGGTGCGTCTGGCCGATGAGCCAGGGGTGTTGCTGCCCGTGACCCGGCAACCCGGAACCAACATTCTGGAGTTGACCCGGCGCATCAACACCTATGTGGAAGAGCGCAACAAAATGACCCAGACTACGGGTGTTACCCTGCATCTGGCCGATGACCAGACGCATCTCGTGCAACGTACCTTGCAGATCATGGAGAGCAATGCGGTCCTGGGGTTGGTCTTGGTGGTCGTCACCTCCTGGATTTTTTTGGGCAGTCGGCTGGCGCTGTTGGTGGGATTGGGTGTCCCTTTTTCCCTGGCCGGTTTTTTTGGCCTGACCTACATGTTTGGCGGTACGGTCAATGTCATGTTGTTGCTGGGGGTGGTGATTGTCCTGGGCATGTTGGTGGATGATGCTGTGGTCGTTGTGGAAGCCATCTTCGATCGATTGCAGAAGGGGGTGCCCACCCTGGATGCCTGCCAGGAGGCCATCCGCGAGGTGGCGGCGCCGGTGTTGGCATCGGTGTTGACCACCCAGGCGGCTTTTTTGCCTTTGATGTTGTTGCCGGGAATCCTCGGCATGTTCATGCGGGTGATTCCGTTGGCCGTGGCCGCCACCCTGGCCATCAGTCTGCTGGAGGCGTTCTGGATGATGCCAGCCCATGTGGTGGCTCTGGATGTCGGCAAGGCTGCTCCTTCCCGGATTCATCACTGGCGATTGCGCATGCTGCGGCAGCTCAGACGCCATTATGCCATCGCCCTGGTGAAGGTGTTGCGTCGGCCAAAATTTTTCATGTTTTTGACCATATTGCCCATGCTGGCGGCTTTGGGATTGGTGTTTTCCAAACAAATCCGGGTGGATTTTTTTGCGATGGATCCCATGCCGCTGTTCTATGTCAACTTGAAAATGCCCCCAGGCACGCCATTGGAGGAGACGCTTGCAACGTCGCAAAGGGTTGAAAAACGGGTACGGGACGGATTGCAGCCGGGCGAGGCGCGCTCCCTCGTGACCTATGCCGGGCAAATGTTTACCGAGACCGAACCTCTGTTTGGGGATCGTTATGGGCAGGTGCTGGTCTCCCTGGTTCCCCGTCACGAAGACCGGCGTCCGGTCGGTGCGATTGTGGAAGGCATGCGGACCCGGATCATGGCAACACCCGGTCCGGCAGAGATCGGTTTCATGATTCTTTCCGGCGGACCACCAGTCACCAAACCCATCGATATCAAGGTCAGGGGGGATAATTATGACCAGATTCGACCTGCGGTTGCCGCCCTGAAAAATATTTTACACAGCATGCCCGAAGTACGGGATATCTCGGACAATCATGTCACCGGGCAGGCGGAACTGGTGTTGCGACCGGATGGGGATGCCGTGCGCCGGGCCGGATTGCATCCTGCCGGGGTGCTGCGCCTGCCACGCCTGTTGGGTGACGGAGAGGTCGTGGCCCTTCTCCAGGAGGCCGGTGAAAAAGTGGACGTGCGGGTTCTGGCCCGGCCCGACATTCTGACCCGTGTGGAAGATTTGCTGCATGTTCAAATGGCCCTGCCCGGAGGGGGTGCCATTCCGCTCGGGGAACTCATGACCCACGAAGTCCGTCACGGTGTTGATACGATCCACCACCACAATTTTCGGCGCACCTTGACCGTGCAGGCCGAATTGGACAAAGAACAGCTCGACATTGTCTCTGCCAATGACCGGATTCGGCAAAAGTGGGAAAAAATTCAGGGTGAATTTCCAGGCGTGAGTCTGGATTTTTCCGGCATCATGGATGACATCGAGGAGAGTCTGGATTATATTAAAATATTGTTTTTGCTTGGTCTTGGCTTGATCTACATGATTCTGGGCACCCAGTTTCGGAGTTATTGGCAACCGTTCATGATCGTGACGACCATTCCCGTGGCATTCACGGGGGTCATATTTGGTTTGTTGTTCAGTGGACACCCTTTGAGTTTGTACAGTCTGTATGGGGTGGTAGCCCTGTCGGGAATTGCCGTCAACTCGGCCATTGTCCTGATTTCGGCAGCCAATGATCGGCGACAGGCAGGCATGGGAGTGGTCCATGCCATTATTCACGCAAGTCGGCGACGGCTCGTTCCCATCCTGATCACCACCATGACCACCATTGCCGGTCTCTTCTCCCTGGCAGTGGGCATGGGTGGCAAATCCCTCCTCTGGGGACCGGTGGCCACGGCCATCGTCTGGGGATTGGGTTTTTCCACGCTGCTGACCTTGTTCATGATTCCTCTGCTCTACAGTTCGTTCATGAAATCCTGGCATTTCATGAAAAAATGGTAACTATTCAGCACCCTTTCAAAAAAAGCCTGGATATGAAAGCCTT
>JADGBZ010000056.1 GCA_015231175.1 Magnetococcales bacterium
TGACAAAGGCTTTCCTGTCCAGGCTTTTCTTGCAAGGGTGGTGAATGGTTGCAAAATTCTTAAGTGTAGTGAAATCTGCACGAAATGATCGATCAGCTCCGAGGATCGTTGGAAACATGCCAGGGATTTTCCTGGAAAAGCGTCGAATAGTTGCCAAGTTGGAACAGCAGCCATCAGGCGACCAACCCCATGTCGATGGCTCTACAGGCCAGCCGGATGTGTTTGGGGATGGGGCGCTCACCGCTTTTGTAGTAGGCAATGGATCGCGTGCTGACTCCCAGGGCTTCGGCAGCGGATTTGTTCGTCATTTTGTGGCGCTGCAACCAGGTTACGAAGGTCTGGGTATGGGCCAGCATACGCAAATTATCGGCGCCCCATTCACCGGCCCCGGGCCATGTGATGGCGCCACCCCAGTCCTCTATGCGAGCTTTCGCGAGGATCTCAGGGTCGCGAAGAGCGGTAAAGTATCTGTTTTCCATCAAGTTGGAAAGGTCAACCACGGCGGAGTAGCCATCTTCCCATTCAGCCTCAATGGCGGTGACGCTGAATGGGGCAACTCTGGTAAGTCTCAGGTGGTGAAGTTCGAAAACGTCGTTGTTGTCATCCATTGATACGCTCCCATATTTTCAGCAGTTCAGTCTGATTGTCGGAAATCCAATTGACTGCTGCCTGGGCGTCACAACTTTTTTCACCCCGCGCCAGGGTGCGGAGGGTATCCAAATCGACCAGACAATCGAAGCTGGGAGCCCTGATATGCACATGCGGGGGTGGGTGATTCCCTTCGTAGATTTTGATCTTGAACCCGCAGATTTGCTTGATCGTGCCCATCCCGAATCCTCCCCCACATTTTGGAAGAATAACGCAAGCATTGCATAAAGTCAATCAAACAGTGCAATGGTTGCATTGATCTGAAGCAACTGTTCAGCATCCAGCGACGCATTGGGGTCCAAAGGGTTGGCCACATGGACCCCGATGCATCTGGCTGTCTTCGGAGTGACGGCCTTGCGACGCTTTAGGCGTGAGCTTTGAAGATTTTTCCGTCCATGTGCAGAGAAAGGTACTGCGTGCTGATCGTTGCGGCGCAAGGCCGCAAGGCCGATCAGGTGAAACCGCTCAAATGTTTTGATGGTGGGGTTATGGAGATCGTCTTCGCCTGACAAACCATCGCACCAGACCGAACAGGACGGCAACGCCGATGAGGGCGAGAAAGGCTTTTTCTTCATACTGGACGATCTCGCCGAGCAGGGTGTGGAGCGTCGGGCCAAACAGGTAGCCGACCCCGGCGATCACCACGGCCCAAATGGTGGCGCCGATCACATTGAACACCAAAAAACGCCACGCCGAGACATCGCTCATGCCGATGATGATGGGGCCGGCGATGCGCAAACCATACATGAAACGCACCCCTATGATCAGGGCGGTGTTGTAGCGCACGATCAGCCGATTGACCGGTTGGACGCGCGCTGCCAGATGCGGAAACCGGGCGAGGAGGGGAGCGCCGTGATACCGCCCCAGGTAAAAATAGATCTGATCCCCGAGCGTACCCCCACAAAATGCCGTCAACACCACCAGGGGAAAGGAGAGATATCCCTCGAAGGCCGCAAAACCCGCCAGGATAAGAATGGTCTCACCTTCGAGAAGGGCGCCGATGAAGAGGGCCAGATAACCATATTGGGCCAAAAGTTCGGGAAGTGACATGGGGCTGAATTACGATCCTTCCATAACGACAAAGGCCAAGGCAAAGCCGCCTTCATCGCTGATGCTTACGTGGGTGGAGGTCACGCCGAGGCGGGTCAGGTGCAGCGCTGCCTGGCCGTTGATGACCAGATAAGGGCGGCCAGCAGCATCGTTCAACAGCTCCACGTCGCCGAACCAGATGCCATCGCGGCATCCGGTCCCCAGGGCCTTGACGAAGGCCTCCTTGGCTGCGAACCGTTTAGCCAGACAGGGTGAGGGATCGTGCCGTTTTTGGCAGAAGGCCAGCTCTTTCGGGGAGTAGATGCGTTTAAGAAATCGATCCCCAAAGCGATCCACGATCTTGCGGATGCGTTGAATATCCACCAGGTCGGCGCCGATGCCGATGATCATCCGGCAACACCCGATGGCCGGGCCTGATAACCCAGATGCATGGTATGCAACATGTCCCGAATGGCCTGATCCATGCCTGTCGAGAGGGCCCGGGCCACGATGGCATGGCCGATGTTCAGCTCCTCAATACCCGGAATGGCGGCGATATCCTGGACGTTGTGGTAGTTGAGGCCGTGACCGGCATGGACCACCAACCCTTTCTCCCGCGCTTGCTGGGTGGCAAGCCTGATTTTATCCAACTCCTTGCGGCGCATCCCCGGCGTTGCCGACTCGGCATAGCGCCCGGTGTGCAACTCCACCACGGGAGCGCCGACCGCACGGGCTGCCTCGATCTGTTCCAGCTCCGGATCGATGAACAGGGAGACGCGCATGTCTGTTTTGCTGAGTCGCTCGACGACACGAATCAAATGGTCCATATGGCCTTTGACATTCAATCCCCCCTCGGTCGTCAACTCCGAGCGTTTTTCCGGCACGAGGCAGCAATCCGCCGGCTTGAACTGGCAGGCGAGCGACACCATCTCTCCCGTGGCGGCCATTTCCAGATTCATGCGGGTCTGGATGGTCTGGAGCAACAGTTTGACATCCCGTTCCTGGATGTGGCGGCGATCCTCCCGCAGATGGACCGTAATGCTGTTCGCTCCGGCCTGTTCGGCCAGGGCCGCCAACACCACGGGGTCCGGAAAACGGGTTCCCCGGGCCTGGCGCAGGGTGGCAACATGGTCCACGTTGACGCCCAGTTTGATCATCTCTTTTCCACTCCTTCTGTCAACGTTGGGGGAGGGTTGTCGCCAGGTCAATCCGACCGGCAGGTTTTGTGTTTGCCTCGGCACGTTTGGTCCGGACGGTCTGACCGGCAGGTTTTGTGTTTGCCTCGGCACGTTTGGTCCGGACAGGTTTTTTTGGCTTGGCGGGTGCGTTTTTCCGGTCGGCGTGTTTTAACCTGGTTGCTCTTTTTGCGCCAACTGGGTTGTTGATCGGAGGAGGCTCCATGGCAACGGATGGACCCCTGGCCGGGGCAGCCAGCTCGGTGGGGGAGGTTTTCATGAGTGGTTCATCTTGCACAGCAGCCGGTTTTTCCAGGGTGTTTTCAGGCTTCGGGGGTTGTTCCTCCTGCGCTGCGGGAAGCGCCACCGGTTGGGACATTTTCAACAATTTACCAGGGAAGTCAATGATGTCACGCAAAATTCCCGGGGCGAGGCTTCCCAAGGGTTTGATACGGGTTGCCGGATCCGACCAGGGGCCGGTGACCTGAAATTGTGTTTCGATGATTGCCTCGTGGCTGCCTGAGATCAGCTTGCCCAGAATGGGAACACGATTGATGATGCGATCGATGGTCTGGAGGGGTTGAATGCCTACCTGCAAATCCAACTCCCGGGAGACAAGGTTGACATCCCCGGAGGCCACAATTTTCATCGAAGGCCCTACCAAAGACCACTGATCCGAATGCCATAACCCGTTTTCAATGGTAAAATGGCCCTGCATTTTTTCGTAATAGAACCCTTTTCCAGCCAGATCGGGCCGATCACCGATCAGGAGGTTGGGCAAATCCGGAATAGAGAACAGACCCAACAGACTGGCCAAAAAACTCAAACGATGGACGACACCTTTTTGTGCATGGATCTCACCTTTTCCGGAGAGGTGCCGTAACAGGGAGTGGCTTGCAGAGGGTGAGTTGCCCGCGAGTTCCAAATTAAAAACGGCTTGTCCCTCCTGCATGCCTATGCCGCGATCCAGCCCTTTCAGCAGGCTGCCGAGATTGTCACTTGTGATGCGAAATCGTCCGGAATAGGCATCCGGGCCTGGTGTCCGTTGCCAATGAAATTCTCCCACTTCCAGTTGCTGCCTGGCGCCGTCCTGGTTGAAAAGGAGGCGATCGAAAGTATAACCCTCCGGAGCGAGCCGGAAACCGACCTCCATGTCTCGCGCCGACTCGCCGTGTGCCAGAATGGCGCGACGGGCGAACCCGGAGATGTGGAGGTGAGGCCAGGGTTGTGCAGGTTGGGTCGACTTCTCCTCCCCGGGAGGCGTGGCGGGAAACTCCATGAGTTTCAGGAGGGGACGGATATCCATGACATCCCAGGCCATTTCAACTTTCCACTCCGGATGGCCGACCTTGGCCGTGGCGTTGCGGACCAATCGCATGTTGCCGGCTGTTTCTCCCAAATGCATGTGATTCATGACCAGGTGACCGGCAAGGGAGTGCAGGTCAAGCGCGCCTGCCCCCGCAAAATTCAGGTTGCCCAATTGGCCAACAAGATGTTGCACCACCAGATTTTGTTGCTCCGGTTGGAGGTAGCCGGTACTGCTGATGGAGCCGGAATCCGTCTCCTTTTTGACCCACCCGGGCTTGCCGACAACGGACCAGGCATGGGCATCCAGACGTACATCGAAATGGAAACGCTTGTCTTCTGGCAAGTGGGAGAGCGACAGTTGGAAAGGGGTGTCGGGTAGAGTATGCGTTCCTTCCGAAACAAGCAGGGGCTGCAGTGACCTCTGCACCTGCTTTGCCGGGATACGTCCCGTAACATCGAGCAGGAGGTTGGCCAGGATCGTGTCCTTATAGTCGCTCACTTCCAGCGTGCCCTGGAAGGGTATGGCGTACATCTCCGCCGAACGGGCGGCCAGTTTCAATTGTCGGGAATCGATCTTCAATTGTCCTGAAAGGTGTTGGATGGGAGAGTCCAGGAAAGGGAGCTTGACCCAGGCTTCGGTCAACTCCACCTCTCCGGAAAATTGGGTATGTTGGGGGTGATCCAGGGGGAGGGATACCTTCAACCTGGCCGGACCATCGGCATCCAATGTCATGCCGACAAGCCCCAGCTCCTCATCCCAGCGCAGTAGGGGGTGTGCAATCAAATCCTGCCAGACCGAGTCAAGGTTGGCCTGGGCAGATGCATCGATGATCACCGTGGGCTGATGCAGCATGTCAGGAATGCCAACCTGGCCATGAACCCGGCTTGAACGAGCCAGAGAGCCATCAGAAACCACGGCAAGCATGGAAAGACGATCAAACACCAGGTGGGTTGACACTCCGGATACGGGGGGCAGTCCCGGATAGAATTGCACATCGGCGCCGGAGACATCTCCTTCGATGCGAAAAATCCAACCGTTCTTCCGTGCTGTCTTCTCTTCCGGAAAGGGTATCTGGCTGACGGGTCCAAAAATGCGGGCTTTTGCCCGGTCGACCCGACCTTTTTTCAGGGAGTTGTCCAACCAGGCGACAAGGTCAGGCGGCATGATGGTGACGGGGTAGAAAAAGTTTGCCTGCTCAGTTGGGACACCGGATGCTTCAGCCCGCAGATCCAGTACGGGATCTTTTTTACCACCCAGACCCGACAGGGAGAACTCTCCCGCAGCCTGCCCCTGGGTATTGCGCAGATCAAAACGCTTGACGACAAGGTTCCAACGTCCCAACTTGTCTTCATTCAGGGTTCCATGCGCCAAAAACCGGGTCACCGGGAAGGGCCAGCGGAACAGGGGCTTCCAGGTCAGCGTTCCCGACCCGGAAACCAGACGCCAATCCACCGAGGTCGGCGTCTGGTTGCTGCCGTTGGATTCCAGTTTCAGGCTCAACGGGGTGGTCAACTCTCCCAAGGGAAGAAATTCGGTCAGAGGTTGCCGAAAATCACCGGGACGCAGACCGGAAACCCCTGCATTCAGGAACCAGCGGCCATTTTCCTGGAATTGTCCACGGATATGCAGGGGAATCTGGCCGCGTGCATGATGGATGAGCGCTGACCCATCCATGTCCAGGCCACGGCCAGGTTCAAACCGGGTATCGATATGGGCGTTTCCCCATATATCGTGTGGCTCCCACTTGACCAACTCCGGAAACAGGGGCAACAACAGGGTGAGCCCTGCGCCATGAATTCGGGAACGGAGTTGCCAAACTCCCTGGGGGTCAGGCATGCCGCTGATATCGATGACCGCCAAGCGGTTATTCCAGACGATGCGGCCTGCGGCCTTCAATTCGATGGCCGTGCGATCCTTGTCTTGTCCCAGATACATCACCCAATCCTGAACTTGCAGGATTTCGGTTTCCGGCAGGGTGGACGTACCTCCCATGCGGACCGAGACATTGTTGAAGATCATCCGGCTGACAGGAAACGGGGCGTGAAATATCCCCATCACCAGGGATAACTCTTCCAGTATCTTTTGGGGATCGAGGTTTTTTTCCGGATTTCCTGCCTGGTTGCCCCGGGGCGTGGGGGCCATCTCCTGCCGGGGTATACGGACGACCAGGTCTTGCAGGCGAACTTCCTGGATCAGGGGTTCCCGGTGCATCCAGGCCAATGGGGTGACGATGCACGTGGCAAATTCGCTACGAAAAAAACCGGCCTCCGCAGCGCCTCGGGTCAAGGTGAGATCCTTGGCCCAGAGACGCATTTCAAGCCCTTGCGTGACGACACCCATCGATCCCGTAAGCCAACGCCAACCCGTCAAACGGGTCAGGATTGTGTTGACGTAAGGAGATTGACTTGTTATTTCAATACCATACTGAGACACAAAGAAGCCTGTACCCGCAATCGCCAGCAAGGTACCATAGGTCACCAACCGGTAGGCCCACTCGACCGATTGCAAAAAACGCCAGAAAGGATGGATCTTCCCTTGCCGGGTGGAGGCCTGGTGCGGTGTGGGTGAAGTTGGGGTATCGGGTTGGGATGCCATCGTCTTTTTTCGGGTGACACCTGATGTTTCACTGCTCGTAACTATTTGGCACCCGGCATCGAACCGGGATCCATGAGTCTGGCTCCCCGGCAGGTCCGGGACAGAGTTCTGATGGGGTTTGGGGCGAAGCCCAGGCAAGCGAAACCCTGACGAAGGCTTTCGTGTTCGGGCCTTTCTTGAAAGGGTGCCGAATGGTGGCAACTGCCCATTGTATGCCATTTGGGAGGCACAGTTCATGGGTTTGTCGCATCGGGCGTGTCCGGGGAGTTAAGGTGATACAATGCTGCACATGAACGGCCTGGGCTGGACCAATCCAGGGTTGAACGATACGGATCTTGAAGCGGTGATCCGGTTGGCTGGAGAGAGTGCCGATCCTGAAGGAGCCTTGGCGCGTCTGGCCCGGTTGACGGTGGAACATGGTCAGAATGCAACCCTGATGACGGACCTCCGGGAAGCCTTGACCGATCCTGCCTGGCGTCGACGTTTGCTTTTGGCTTTGGGGAACTCTCCCTTCCTGGCCAACATCATCCATCGTTGGCCACATTTTCTTCGGGAAATCATGGCCGACATGGCCATGCCTGACCCTGCCCTTTTGCGGCAACAGGTTTGTGTAGATACCCTGGTTGCGCAAGATTTTGCGACGGCTGCGCAAGTCTTGCGCCAATGGAAACACCGGGAATTTTTGCGTATCGGCCTGTTGGACCTGGCTGGTGACATCACTCTGTCAACGACGACACAGGCCCTGACGGCCATCGCCGAGGCGTGTCTGGAAGGGGGATATCGTTGGTTGCATCGTTCCCTATCCAGTCAGTTGGGTCAACCCATGATCGAGAGGCCTGGTGAGGATCCCCACCCAAGCCGTTTTACCATACTGGGCATGGGCAAATTGGGGGCGCGTGAACTCAATTTCTCCTCGGACATCGATCTGATCTATCTCTACGACCATGACGATGGCAAAACGACTGGACCTCGGCCCACTTCCATCAAGGGTTACCACGTCCGCCTGGGGCGGGATTTGATCAAACTTCTCTCCCAGCCTACCGCCGATGGCATGGTGTTTCGCCTTGATCTCAGGTTGCGACCCGAGGGTGAGAGCGGCGACCTTGCCCTCTCCTGCCGGTCAGCGGAGATTTATTATGAATCCTGGGGCCAGACCTGGGAACGGGCCGCCATGATCAAAGCCAGGCCCGTTGCCGGGGATCTGGCATTGGGTGAAGCGTTTTTGCAAAGATTGCAACCATTTGTATTTCGCAAATACCTTGATTACGCTGCCCTGGACGCCATTCGGGAGATGAAGCACCGCATCGACCGCAAGATTCATCAATTGGACGACTACCGCCGCAACCTCAAGTTGGGATATGGCGGCATTCGGGAGATAGAGTTTTTCGTGCAATCCCACCAATTGATCCGGGGAGGTGGTGATGCCCGGTTGCGGCTGCGGGAAACCATGCCCACCTTGCAGACCCTTGGCGTCCTGGGACACGTTGACTCCGATACGGTCCAGGCTCTTGGGGAGGCGTATGAGTTTTTGCGGACCCTGGAACATCGGTTGCAGATCGAACGCGAACAACAAACCCACTCCCTGCCGGAAGATCCCGTGGCCATGCGCGGGGTGGCTATTCGGGCAGGGTTTGCCGATGCCGCCTCGTTGCTGGCGCGGGTCGAACAGGTCACGCACCGTGTCCACGAGGCGTATCGGGGGTTGTTCCTGGAGGGCGAACGGGTCCGCCAGGAGAAGAGTGATCCCCTGGTGACCACCTTGCTGTCATGCAACCTCAACTCCGAAAAAGGAGTCGAAACCCTGCGTCAGGCCGGTTTTACCCATCCGGAACGGGCCCGGCAACTTCTGTATATTCTTCAGGAGGGCCAACCCGGCAAGACGCTGCCGGAGGCCATCTTGAAATGGTACAGGCGTTTGGCGCCGCTCCTGTTGGGTGAAATACTGCGTGCCCCGGATCAGGATATGGCCCTGGAGAATACCGAAGCCTTTCTTTTGCGCATAGGAACCCGGGCCAACTATCTCGCTCTCATGGTGGAAAATCCGCTGGTGTTGCACTTGTTGGTTCCATTGTTGGGTGCTTCTCCATTTCTTTCCCGGTTTTTGCATCACCATCCGGAGCTCATGGATCATCTGATCACCCGGGATTTTTTGGAGTTGCCTTCCGACAGCAGTCGGATGCGTCAGGCCCTTGCCGGGCAGCTTGCCCGTGCCGAAAATGGTGAGGAGCGGATCCGGGTGCTGCATGAGTTTAAAAACACCGAGATGTTGCGCATTGGGATTCGTGATTTGTCGGACATTGCCGATCTGCCCGAAACCCTGACGACCCTCTCCACGCTGGCCGATGTCGTGTTGACCCAGGTGTTGATCCAGGCAAGGCAGGAGTTGGAGAAGCGGCATGGCGTGCCATACTGGACCACGCCAACCGGAGAGAGGCGGTGCGCACAGTTTGTCATTCTGGCGCTGGGCAAGCTTGGGGGGAGGGAGCTAAGCTATGCTTCTGATCTTGATTTGATTTTTGTGCACGATGGCAGCGGAGATTCCCAGTATACCGATGGTGAACGACCTTTGGCCAATGGGGCGTTTTTTGCCAAACTTGGTCAGAAAATCATCTCCATCATCACGGTCATGACCCGCTCCGGACGTCTCTACGAGTTGGACATGCGTTTGCGTCCTTCCGGCAACTCCGGCCCGTTGGTGACGTCGGTCGACTCTTTTTTGCATTACCAAAAGAAGGATGCCTGGACCTGGGAGCATCAGGCCCTGACAAGGGTGCGTGTGGTCGCTGGTGATCTGGATTTGGCCAACCGCCTCAACGAGGCTGTTCGGGAAATTTTGCGCTCCCCCCGTGATCCAGAGCGCGTTGGCCAGGAGATCTGCGCGATGCGGGCCCGTGTCGCCCAGGAAAAGGGCCCACCCACAGGAAGTCTGGATATCAAGCTGAGCTTTGGCGGCATTGTGGACATTGAATTTTTGACTCAATATTTGATTTTGAGCCATGCCAACACCCACCCACAGATGCATCAGCGCAATACCTCGAATGCTCTTCTGTCGGCTGGTGATGCCAAACTCCTGGCGCCAGAGGATGTAACCTTTTTGATCACCTCCTACCGTTTTTTCCGTCTGGTGGAAAGCCGTATGCGGTTGCTGCATGACCGCTCAGAGAACCGCATTGGCCCGGATCCCTTGCTGCACAAGCGTCTGGAGCGTCTTTGTCGTTTGGATACCCATGCAGAGATCATCCCCCTTCTGAGGGAACATTTGGTGGGCGTACACACCATTTGCAGCCGTTATCTGGCAGGGTATCCGGCTATGGCACCAGCCAAGTGATGTGGGTGGGTGGGGTGGTCATCGTCGGATCCAGGTGAATGAGAATGCATGTCAACATGTCAAGGTTGTCTATTTCTGTCACCATGCTTGTCTCCACATGGCCTCTCGCCGCTTGGACCGACGACAAGGTGATGCATGCCGATCTGAACTGGATGGCGGTGCGCCCTGAGGTGGGAACAGACCTGCACGCCGTTTTGTTGTGGGCGATCTCTTTGGGAACAGCCCTGTTTTTCATCCTGGGTGGTATTGTTTTTTGGAACCGCCGTTTGAAACGGGATATCAAGGAACGCCGTGAGATGGAGGACCGTCTCAATCTTGCGTTGGCGGGCGGAGATTTGGGATTTTGGGATGTCAATCTTGCCAATGGGGATTTGGTGGTCAATGGTCGTTGGGCGGAAATGCTGGGGTATACCTTGGAAGAGATTCATCCTGTCACACGCCAGTTTTGGAAACAAAGGCTCCATCCGGATGATCGTGAACGGGTTTTGGCGGCAGGCCGCGACTATCTGGAGGGGAGATCGGATCAGTACATCTTGGAATATCGCGCCCTGGCGAAGGATGGTACACTCCGTTGGCTGATCAACCGTGGGGCTGTTTTCGAGCATGGGCACGATGGGCGCCCATTGCGGATGGTGGGAACCGTTCAGGACATCACCAAGCGCAAGCAGTCCGAAGAGGCCTTGCGCGATCAGTTTGCGTTTCAGCAGGTCTTGGTGGATACGATTCCCTATCCCATTTTTTACAAGGGGGCCGATTCACGTTTTCTCGGTTTCAATCGGGCTTACGAAGAGACCTTTCGTGTCAACCGGTTGGATCTGATCGGCAAACGTGTTCTCGATCTGGACTATTTGCCCGAGGTGGACCGCCTTGCCTACCAGGCTGAAGATGAGCGTGTCATTGCCGGTGCTGCGTCCATACAACGGGAGATGCCGATCCCCTTTGCTGATGGTCTGGTTCACGACACCCTCTATTTTGTTTCCGGTTTTCACCGTGTTGATGGCACCCCAGGTGGGTTGGTGGGTACCTTTATCGACGTGACCGACCGAAAAAAGATTGAGGATCTTGAACGTTTCAATCGGCTGGCCCTGGGGCGCGAGCAACGTATTATCGAACTTAAAAACGAAATCAATGCTTTGGCGAAGGAGACGCAACGTCCCCCACCCTATGACGCGCCTGAAGCGACCGAAGGCGCCGCAGCTACCGCGATATCCGGCGCTACGGGCAACATGGCCCAGGATCCAGAGTCCATTCACCGCGTATTCGCCGAACTGCTGCAACGGGAAAATCTGGGCAAGCTCTTTGACGATTTTTGTGAAGCCCTCGGCATTGCCTCGGCCATCATCGATCTGGATGGTCATGTATTGGTCTCATCACACTGGCAACGTGTTTGCACCCACTTTCATCGTGTCAACGAGGAGTCCTGTGCCAATTGCATCGAGAGTGACACCAAATTGGCATTGCATCTGAAGGAGGGCCAGGAGTTCACCATTTACCAGTGCAAAAACGGCATGACGGATTGCGCTTCTCCCATCGTGATCCATGGACTCCATGTGGCCAATGTATTTGTCGGTCAGTTCCATGTTGTTCCACCCGATCGGACCTTTTTCCATCGACAGGCCATCCGCTTTGGTTTTGACCCGGATGCCTACGTTGCGGCTGCCGAAGAAGCACCCGTGATGAATGCCGACAAACTCCCATTTATTCTTGGTTTTTTAACAAAATTTGCCCGGTTGATCGGATCCTTTTCCGTCAATCAGCTCCAGGCGCAATTGGCGGAACGCGCAGCCGTTGCCCACGGTGATGAGTTGCGCCGTGAACGCATCGCCGCCATGAGTCTGGCTGAGGATGCCGTCAGGGCACGCGCCGAACTGGCCAGCTATCAGACCCACCTGGAGTCTTTGGTGGCCGAGCGCACCAGGGATTTGGAGGACATTGCTTCGGAACTGCGTGTTGCCAAAGATGTCGCCGAAGAGGCCACCCGCATGAAGTCCGACTTTCTGGCCAATATGAGCCACGAGATCCGTACCCCGATGAACGCCATCATCGGCATGGCCCATTTGGCCTTGAAGACGGACATGACCCCCAAACAACGCGATTACATCGAAAAAGTGCAACGATCCGGTCAGCATCTTTTGGGGCTGATCAATGATATTCTGGATTTTTCCAAAATTGAGGCTGGCAAGCTGACTGTCGAGGAGGTTGATTTCGATCTGAACAAGATCCTCGATAACGTTGCCAGTCTGATCGGCGAGAAGGCCCATGCCAAGGGTTTGGAGCTGATCTTTGACTTGGCCAGTGATCTTCCTCCCCACCTTAAAGGGGATCCTCTCCGCCTGGGACAGATCTTGATCAACTATGCCAATAATGCCGTTAAATTTACGGAACGGGGCGAAATTATTGTCCGAATCCGCAAATGGGCGGACCAGGGCCAACGGTTGTTGATGCGTTTTGAGGTGCAGGATACGGGTATTGGTTTGAGTCCGGAACACCAGGTCAAATTGTTCCAATCTTTTCAGCAGGCTGATACTTCAACCACCCGCAAATACGGTGGTACTGGTCTGGGTTTGGTGATCTCGCGAAGATTGGCTCAACTCATGGGAGGGGATGCTGGGGTTGAGAGCGAACTTGGCAAGGGGAGCACTTTTTGGTTTACCGCTTTGTTGCGCCCCGGTTCGATGGCCTCCCGGCAGATGGTGCCCGATCCGGACTTGCGGGGACGGCGCATCCTGGTGGTGGACGACAATGTTCAAGCCCGGCAAATCTTGAGCGAAATGCTGCGCAGCATGGCCTTCCAGGTGACCGATGCTGCCTCGGGAAAGGATGCATTGCAAATGGTTTTGCTCGCCGAAGAGGCGGACCAGCCGTTTGATGTGGCCTTCATCGATTGGCACATGCCGGATATGGATGGGATGGCCACTGCGCGTTGTCTCCTGACGCTGCAAGGGGTTCGGATTCCCCACTTGGTCATGGTGACGGCCTATGGTCGGGAAGAGATTATCCATGATGCGCACCATGTCGGCTTTGAAAGCATACTTGTCAAGCCAGTCACCCCTTCCGTTCTTTTCGATGCGGTGATTCGCGCCATGGGAGTGGGCAAGGAAAAGGAGGAGAGTGTGGTTCGCCACGAACCTTTCCCTCTTGCCCATTTGGAGGGAATTCGTGGAGCCAAGGTGTTGTTGGTCGAAGATAACGACCTGAACCAGCAGGTGGCGATGGAGTTGTTGACTGAGGCGGGGCTTGTTCCCCGTCTTGCCGAAAACGGATCTGTGGCCGTCGATATGGTCCAGGAGGAACCGTTTGATGTCGTCCTGATGGATATGCAGATGCCGGTCATGGATGGTCTGATGGCCACACAGGCCATCCGGAAACTTCCGGGCTTTGGTCATCTTCCCATTTTGGCCATGACCGCGAACGCCATGGCTGTGGACCGGGAAAAATGCTTGAAAGCAGGCATGAACGACCATATTCCCAAGCCCATCCATCCCGAAGAGTTGTTTGCAGCTCTGTTGCGTTGGGTTCCATCCCGCAGAAAGCCTGGGTATTTTCCGAACCAGACACAAGACGTGGTCGTTGCGACCGTTTCGTCGAACTTTTCAGGGAAAAAATCATCCATATCCGATAGCCTGACCGGAATACCCGGTCTGGATGTGCAGGCAGGCATCAAACGGGTCTTGGGAAAATATGCCACCTATGAAAGCCTGTTGCGCAAGTATGTGGCGGGTCAGCAAGGGGTCGTGGCCCTTATCAGGACACATTTGGCGGGCCACGACAAGCAGGATGCAGAGCGCGTGGCCCATACTCTCAAGGGGGTGTCTGGCAACATAGGTGCGGTTCGGGTTCAAGAGTTGGCGTCGCGAATCGAAAGTGCCATCAAGGGGGGTGAAAATGAGGCGGAGATCGATTCCCTCCTGATGGCTCTGGATATGGAGTTGCAACCACTTTTGCAGGCTTTGCAATGGGCCTTGGAAAAACGGGACAGGGACCAGGTTCCTGTAGCGAACCCGGTCGTGATCGATTGGTCGGTGTCCAGGTCACTGGTAGCCCGTTTGGAATCCCTGCTGAGTGAAGATGATGCCGAAGCCGCCAACCTGTTTGAACAAAACCGCGATTTGCTTCTTGGTCTGTTCGGCAAAACCGCTGAGGAGATTGGAAAATTGATCCAAAATTACGACATGGAAGGGGCGTTGGCAGCGCTCCGCCAGGCTCGGCAAATTCACATTGAATGAATGGATGACATTCAAGATGCCTCCACTCGGTTTCCAGCCGGTCCATGTCCAACTGACACCGCAAATCGACGCCAAAGGAGATAGATCTTGCCCGATCCCCTTGCCGACAAAAAATCCATTCTGGTGGTGGACGATACCCCGGACAATTTAACCCTGGTGAGTGGCGTTCTCAAGGATGTCTACAAGGTCAGGGTTGCCAACTCTGGAGATCGCGGTCTCAAAATCGCCCGGTCAGAGATGCCACCGGACTTGATTCTATTGGACATCATGATGCCCGGCATGGATGGTTTCGAGGTGATGCGTCAGTTGCAGGCCGTTCCGGACACAAAAAATATTCCAGTGATTTTTCTGACCGCCAGGAGTGAGGTGGAGGATGAGGAGCGGGGGTTGGCTCTGGGTGCAGTGGATTACATCACCAAACCGATCAGTCCGCCTATTCTTCTTGCCCGCGTGCAGACACACCTGGCGTTGAAGAGTGCTCGGGATCAGTTGCAAAATCAAAATCATCTTTTGGAAGAGAAGGTCAAGGAACGGACCCGGGATTTGGTCATCTCCCAGAGCAGGCTCGAAAAACTTGTGGAGCTGGGTTTGGCCCTGACACAGGAACTTGACACCAACCGTCTGCTGGAGATGATCCTCCTGGGTGGCAAGGAGTTGACGAACGCCGATGCCGCGACACTTTATCTATGTGAAAATGAAAGTGTTGTTTTTGCCATCCGCTCCCGCAAGGACACCTTGCCGATGAGCTCCATCCCTTTTCGGGATCCTGTGACTGGTCAGGAAAACCATCACTATGTTTCGGTCCATGTGGCTTTGACCGGGGAGAGTGTCTGTCTGAGTGATCTCTATGGCGAGTGCGCCCCTTTCGATGTCAGCGGCGTTCGTCAATTTGACGAATCCACCGGTTATCACACCCGATCGATGCTGACCGTTGCCCTCAAATCCCGGCAAGGGATACCAGTGGGGGTGTTGCAACTGATCAACTCCATGGATCCTGTCACGGGTGAGGTGGTCCCTTTTCATCTGGACCTGATTCGGTTGGCTGAGGCCATGGCCTCGCAGGCCGGAGTTGCCCTGGACAACCACCACCTCATACAGGATTTGGAAAAGCTTTTTGACTCCGTGATCAAACTGGTTGCAAGCGCCATCGACGCCAAGTCACACTACACGGGGGGTCATTGTGAGCGGGTGCCTGAATTGGGGCGACTTTTGGCCGAGGCGGCCTGTAACGCCGAGTCAGGGGTTTTCGCTGACTTTGTCATGTCACCTGAGGAGTGGAAATCTTTCCGGATGGCAGGTTGGCTGCATGATTGCGGCAAGGTGACCACGCCGGAATTTGTTGTGGACAAGGCTACCAAATTGGAGACCCTCTACAACCGAATCCACGAAATTCGCACCCGTTTTGAGGTGTTGCGCCGGGATTATGAAATAGCCGCCCTTGTGCAAAGTCACCAGCCAGGCGCAGATCTCCAGCGTATTGCCATGGAAAAGGCTGCCGCCATGGCTGAATTGGAAAGCGACTTCGCCTTTGTCGCCGGATGCAACGTGGGGGATGCGCCTATGTCACCGGAGATGATCGCCCGTCTCGAACGCATTGCCAAGCGCACATGGCAACGCACCTTTGATGATCGTCTTGGACTCTCGCATGTAGAAATGGATCGAATCAGGGATCTTCCAGTGCAACCCCTGCCGGTGCAAGAGTCGTTGCTCGCAGACAAACCGAGTCATATCATTTCCCGTCAGGAAGTGCCCTTGTCTTACGATCCGGATGCCTGGGGTATTCGTCTCAAGGTGCCTGAATATCTATACAATAATGGGGAATTGTACAATCTTTGTATTGCCAGAGGAACTCTCAATGAAGAGGAACGCTATAAGATCAATGAACATGTTATTTATTCGATCATCATGTTGTCTCAGCTTCCTTTCCCCAAAAGCATGAGCAATATTGTCGAATACGCCGGGTCGCACCATGAAACGCAAAATGGCAAAGGCTATCCCAGACGCTTGTCGCGTGAGCAACAATCCGTGCAAGCCCGTATTTTGGCCATCGCGGACATTTTTGAAGCCCTCACTGCATCGGATCGCCCCTATAAAAAGGCGAAAACCCTCTCCGAAGCCCTCAATATCATGTCTTTCATGGTTCGGGATCAGCATATCGATGGCGACCTGTTCGACCTGTTTCTCAGCAGCAGGGTCTACCAAACCTATGCGGACAAATATTTAAAACCAGAACAGAGGGACCAGGTGGATCTGGCATCCTTTCGTCGGAAATCGTAGTTCCACGTCTGTTTTCAGGGGAGGAGACTCCACCGCGAGGGGTGCGGCTTCCGCCACAAAGTCGTTCACGCCGACTCGTTCGCTCAGACCGAGGCCTTCACGAACCTGACGTATCGCCCCTTGGGTTCCGGCGTTGGGAATTTTCATCGGAAACGGCAATCCGTGGTGCAGATCACAGATCATGACGCAACCGCCATTGGCGGGCGCTTGCGTGGGCTCGTTCGATTTGTTCAGGCGAGAGGAGATCCGCGACGTGATCACGCACGGTCTCTGTTTCCTGGCGGGCTGCCGCAGGACTCTCTTCGGCTGCCAGGCAGAACCACATGTAGGCCTGCTCAAGGTCTTGCTCGACTCCCAGCCCCTCCAGCAACATGCCACCCAGATTGAAGAGGGAGCGGGGGTTTCCTTGAACAGCCGCCCTGGAAAACCACCCGAAAGCAGCCGTATGGTCCACGGGGGTACCCAGGCCTCTCAGGTTGAGGATACCCAGGTTGTGCTGGGAGAGATGATCCCCCTGCTCGGCTGCCAGCAGCAGCCATTTGGCTGCTTCCTTGAAATCCTGTTCTACGCCTCTTCCCTGCATGTACAAGGCGCCAAGGTTATGCTGCGCTTTGGGGTTGCCCTCCTCAGCCAGCACCCTCACGGCGACAACCATCTTTTGCAGTTCGTCTATTTTTCCAGCTCCATGTCGATCAAGCCAGAGCGGCCATGTTCATTTTGGCTTGAGCTGCGGCGGAGATTGTCACACGATAGGCCTCGGACAGGCGATCATGGGCCGGGGAAGGCTCCAGGACCGGTCTGGATGGGCCCTCCTTGGCACTCCGCGCCGTTGCCTTGGCGAAAAAGTCATCATGACGCTCCCTCTTCTGGCTACTGGCTGACTTTTGGGTGCGTCCGTTCAGATAGTTGGCGATGGTGGAGATGCCCACGATGTATTCTCCTTCCATTCCCTTGATACGATTCCGATGATCCAAATTCCCTATGGGTCACTGAGCGGCTGGCATAACGTGAGGCATCCTGCGTCACGAACTTGCTGACCATGGACGCAATCCATGTGCCAACCATGAAGTCAAGCCTCATGTCTGCCGATGGGAGGAGGAAATATCGTTGACAATGAATCCTGTGGGTCACCCCGGTTTGTCACTTTGTCTCCTGTGGCCGGGCACCGAATGGCTGACTTGTGGGTAACGAAAAATTGGCGAAATGGAAAATTTTGACGCATCGGGCATGCACTTTTTTCCCCAGGAAAAAAACGCCATCCTGTGAAGCCGAGCATGCTTTTGCTTGAATATTCGGTTCAATAGAATATGCTGGACCAGCTCAGGCATGGGAGAATATGTTTGCGACAGGGGGGCGCGTGCATGCAAACCATCATCAATATTCGCACTCGGAATCGGGAAGAGTTGGTTGATATTACAGGACATGTGGAGTCTGCCGTCCGCAACAGCGGGGTCAGAAACGGTTTGGTCGCCCTGTTTGCCCAGGGGGCGACGGCTGGCATCATGATTCAGGAAAACTGGGATGATAGTGTGCAAAAAGATGCCATCAATCTCCTGGCCAAACTGATTCCCAAGGGGATCTGGATGCATGACCATCAGGATGGCAATGGTGACGCACACCTTAAATCGGGTCTGGTAGGGCCCTCGGAGACCATCCCCATCCTGGACGGCCATCTGGGACTCTCCACTTGGCAAAACATCTTTTTTTGCGAGTTCGATGGTCCCCGCGACCAAAGGAGTATCGTTTGCACCATCTTGCCGGATCGTTGACTCATGCCAGGCGCTTTGGAAGATATCAAATGTTGCCCGGTCGGATTCGTTTGGCGGCGCATGTTGTCGTTTTTGCCGTAGATGCAGTGGTATCAACCAAATTGTCATGGAGGATCAAAAAGATGGGAAAGGTTTGGGTTGGTTTGCTTCTGGGGATCCTGCTCCTGCGTCCCGGCTTCTCCGTTGGTGAGGAGATCGGCTCGGTCGATACCGCATTCAAGCTCCTGGGGGCGGATGACAGAATTGTTATCGAGGCTTTTGATGATCCCAAAATTTCTGGTGTCACCTGTCACCTGAGCCGTTCCAAGAAGGGGGGGGTCAAGGGTAGTTTGGGGCTTGCCGAGGATCTTTCCGAAGCCTCCATCGCCTGTCGTCAAGTTGGTCCGATCAGTTTCAAGGAGGAACCCGTCGACAAGGAGGAGGTCTTCTCCAAAAGCACCTCCCTGCTGTTCAAAAAATTGAATGTGGTCCGCTTCTATGATCGCAAGCGCAATGTTCTTATCTATCTGACCTATAGTGATAAATTGATCGATGGCTCGCCGAAAAACAGTATCTCCACTGTGCCGGTCATGCCTTGGAGAAAAGAGTAACCTTTGTGCTTTTGCAACGAATCAGCACCCTTGCAAGAAAAGCTTGAGCATGCGTAACGATTCAACACCTTTTCAAGAAAAGCCTGGATATGAAAGCCTTTGTCGGGGCTTCGCCCCGAACCTCGCCAGGACGCTCTCCTGGACCTTCCAGGGAGCCAGTCCCCTGGATCCCGATGCGTTGCCGGGTGATGAATGGTTGCGTGCTTTTCACCCTTCTCTCGATATGGTCCTTCGCCTCCTGGGCGGAGCCGGAATCGGCCTCGCCGGGTTCCTTGCCGGAAATTGCGGCGCCGGAATCAACCGGGCAAAGGCTTCTCAAACGCCGTGTGGCGATTTTGCAACGTCTTGTGCGCGTCCCTCCCCGAGGCCCGGAGGGTGTCGGTAAGATCAAACAAATTTTGGATGCCGTTCGTGATGAGGAGATGGACCGTGCCGAGGCTCTCCTGGCACAGGTCGAAGCTGCTTATACCTCTCTGGACTCGCAGGCTCCGGGGGATATCTTCAATTTTCTGCTTTCCAATCTTTCCGCCATGGATGGCGAGAGAAAACGTCATCAACGAGAGTTTGTCGTTGCCGCCAACCTGTTTCGTAAAGCGCTGACCCTGGTTCCTCCCTGGGCCATCAAGGAGCGGACGACGCACCTCGTGGGGCTGGGAAGGGTTTTGCACCAGGCGGGAAAATTTTCCGAAGCTGGTCGCGTCCTGGAGGAGGCGTTGCAACTGGCTGAAAAAAACCTGGCATCGGACCATATTCTTCTTGCCGATGTTCTTGATGCACTGGGTGAGTTGTGGGTTGATCTGGACCGTTTGAATGAAGCAGGCCCCCTTTTGCTACGTTCTTTGGCCATCCGGGAAAAACAAATGGGGGGAACTCATCTCCTGACGGCCAAAAGTTTGGCCCATCTGGGACGATTGCGTACTCTCCAGGAACAGTTTGTCCACGCGGAGCAACTTCTACAGCGCAGCATGGCGATCCGTTTGGCTCAACTCGAACCGAACGATCCCGATATGACCCAAAGTCTCCTGGATCTTGGCAACCTGCGTTTTGCCCAAAATCGGCTGGTCGAGGCCGAGCCTGTGCTTCTCAAGGATCTGGTCATCCAGGAAGAGTTTCTGGAACCTTCCCATCTTGATGTGGCTGCCACCTTGCAGGCCTTGGCCATGGTGCAACTCGGTTTGGGAAAAACCGACTTGGCTGAGGCTGGCTTGCAACGGGCTTTGCTTGCATGTCGCCTGCGTGGTGGCGCGGATTACCCGCTCCTGGGTACTGTGCTACAGAATCTGGGTATGGTGTACCTGAAAAAAGGCCAGATGGGTGAAGCAGAAAAGTATTTGCGCCAGGCACTTCTTTTCACGGAACGCCTTTATGGACCGGAACACATGCGTCTGCACGGCATCATCGACTCCCTGGCCGATCTTCTGCAACAACAGGGAAAAAATCAGGAGGCTGAGGCCTTCCTGCGCAAGAGTCTCTCCGTTGCAGAGAACAAATTGGGCAAACGCCACCATCGGGTTGCCAACCGCCATGTACGTCTTGCCCGGTTTTATCAAAAAGTGGGCAAGAGCGATGCGGCGGAGTACCACTACCGGGAAGGACTTGAAATCGAGCGTGACCTCGATCCGGTCAGCAGAGAGGGAACCCAATGGTTACGCGAGTACGCTGCGCTGCTTCGGGAAATGGACAAACCCATCTACGCCCAACTGATCAGTGCTCTGGCTGACTCCATCCAGGCTGGTAAGCCATTTTTTTTGCAAGGACTTTTGCCGGGAAGGTGAGGGGACGGGAGAGGCGAGGCCGCCTTGCGGGGGCGATCAGCCATTGGAGATCTGTGCCAGGAGGGCCAATTTTTTTTTGGCCAGCCCCGCATCGAGGGCGTGCCGGGCGGCAAGGATGCCTTCCTCAATATTCTTGACGCTTTCAGCCACATAAAGAGCGGCAGCTGCATTCAATACGACAATGTCTCTTTTTGGTCCTGGTTCCCCATCCAGTATGGCGCGGGTGATGGCAGCATTGGTTTCGGCATCACCGCCCCGAAGATGCTCCAGGGAGGAGGGGGACAAGCCAAACTGTTCCGGAGTGATGGTGTAGCTTTTGACGTTCCGGTCGGAAGAGAGCTCCGCCACCTGGGTTGGGCCGGTAAGGGTGATTTCGTCCAATCCGTCCAGACCATGCACCACCATGGCCCGTTGTGATCCCAGCAGTCCCAACACATGCGCAAGGAGTTCCACATGTGCGCCGTCAAACACCCCGATGAGTTGATAGGGAGCCCCGGCAGGGTTGGTCAGGGGGCCCAGCAGATTGAAGAGGGTCCGAATGGCGATTTCCTGACGGGGCCGCAAAGCGTGCCGCATGGCGCCATGGTGGCGGGGAGCGAACAAAAATCCTATACCGACTTCGCGCAAGCATTTTTCCACGACGGGTACGTCGGCCTCGATCTGGACCCCCAGGGCCTTGAGGAGGTCAGCAGAGCCACTTTTTGAAGAAATGGAACGGTTGCCATGTTTGGCGACAGTGACGCCACACGCCGCCACCACAAAGGAGACTGTTGTGGAGATGTTGAATGTCCCCAAGGCGTCGCCACCCGTGCCGCAAGTGTCCACGACACGTCCAGGGGCGTGTACGGCGACGGCCTTTTGCCGCATGGCTTGCACCGAACCGGCAATCTCGTCGACACTCTCCCCTTTCATGCGCATGGCCACCAGGTAAGCGGCAATCTGGGCATCCGTGGCTTGACCGGACATGATTTGATCCGTGACTTGCCGGGCTTCTTCCTGTGTCAAATCGCGTCTGGATACAACCCGGGCAATGGCTCCCTGGATGTTCATCAGGACAACTCCTGTTCAGGGTGAAGATGATTGCTGGTAACGATTCACCACCCGGCAACGCATCGGGGTCCAGGGGGCAGGCCCCCTGGCAGGTCCAGGACAGAGTCCTGGTGGGGTTCGGGGCGAAGCCCTGAGAAAGGCTTTCATGTCCAAGCCTTTCTTGAAAGGGTGCCGAATAGTTACGATTGCTGAAGAAAATTGCGCAACAGGGCGTGGCCATGCTGTGTCAGAATGGACTCCGGATGAAACTGGACGCCCTCTACAGGCATGCTTTGGTGCTTCAAACCCATGATCAATCCGTCTTCAGTCCAGGCTGTCACCTTCAGGCAAACCGGCAACGTCTCCCTTTCCACCACCAGAGAGTGGTAACGGGTGGCATCGAAAGGGCGTGGGATGCCGGAAAAAACGCCTATATCGTGGTGATGAATCGGCGACGTTTTGCCATGCATGACATACGGGGCCCTGACAACCTTGCCACCAAAGGCCTGCCCAATGGCCTGATGCCCCAAACAAACCCCCAGAATGGGAAAACGTCCACCAAACTGGCGAATGACCTCCAGAGTGATCCCCGCCTGATCCGGGGCACAGGGGCCTGGAGAGAGAACGATGTGGTCCGGGTTGAAGAGGGTTATCTCCTCCAACGTTATGGCATTGTTGCGAAAAACACGAACATCCTGTCCAAGTTCACCGAAATATTGGACCAGGTTGTAGGTAAAGGAGTCAAAATTATCGATCATGAGAACCATGGCCGCCTACTCCAGATCTGTCTGAACCATATGAACGGCGCGGAAAATGGCTCGGGCTTTGTTGAGGGTTTCTTCATATTCGCGGGCCGGGTCGGAGTCAGCCACGATGCCGGCGCCAGCCTGGATGAAAAGGGTCGAATCCTTGATCACGGCTGTGCGAATGGTCAGGGCCAGGTCCATGAATCCCCTGGAGGTGAGGTAACCAACCGCCCCCGCATAGGGTCCACGGCGGGAAGGTTCCAACTCCTCTATGATCTCCATGGCGCGGATTTTGGGTGCTCCACTGACCGTGCCAGCCGGAAAGGTGGCGGCGATGATGGAAAAACTGTCAAGGTCAGGCCGCAGACGCCCCTCGACATTGGAGACAATGTGCATGACGTGGGAATAACGCTCGATGACCTTGATTTCGGTGACCTTGACGCTGCCCGTTACGGCGACGCGCCCCACGTCGTTACGTCCCAAATCCACCAGCATGATATGCTCGGCCAACTCCTTGGGATCAGCCAACAGATCCTGTTCCAGTTCGAGATCTTCCTTGGGGGTGGCGCCCCGTGGACGGGTTCCCGCAATCGGTCGGACCGTCACCACATCCCCTTCCTGACGCACCAATATCTCCGGGCTGGATCCTACCAACGCAAAATCATCCGCCTGGAGCAGAAAGAGGTAGGGGGATGGGTTGGTCGTGCGCAAGGCCCGATAGAGGGAGAGGGGAGATCTGGCATACGGGATTGACAACCTCTGGGAGAGCACCACCTGCATGATGTCCCCGGCAGCGATATACTCCTTCGCACGGGCTACGGACGATTCGAATTGCTCGCGAGTGACTTCGGAAACGAACGCCTCCTCCCGCAGTGCGTGGGTCATGGGAGGTGTTGCGGGTATGGGCAGCGGCTTGCGAAGGGTGGATACAATCGCCGCAATGCGCTCGACCCCGCGTTGATAGAGCGTTTCCGGATCAGAGGGGTCCGTGATGAGTACGTTGGCCACCACGTTCATCTTGCCGGACAGATTGTCAAAAATCACCACCGTCTCGGGAACCATGAACAGCGCATCGGGCAACCTAAGACGATCCGGATTTTCATCCGGGATTTTTTCAAAACAGCGCACCACGTCATATCCCAAATATCCCACCGCACCCCCTTGGAACGGAAAAGGGAGGTCAAGCCCGGTGGTTTGGAAGCCAAGCATGAACTCTTTGAGGGCCTGCATGATGTCTTGGCAGGGGATGGTGTGCGGGGACGCCTGCCCCTGGCGGTGGATCTCCACCCTTTGACCAAAGGCCTTGAAAATGGCCAGGGGGCGGATTCCGATCATGCTGAAACGGCCCCATTTTTCCCCGCCCTGAACCGACTCAAGAAGGAAGCTGTAGGGATCCTTTCCCGCCACCTTGAGGAAAACAGAGACCGGGGTATCCAGATCAGCCAAAATTTCCCGATAGACAGGAACCAGCTTGTCACGTCCGGCCAAAACGCGAAATTGCGCCAACGATGGATGAATCAAAAAAGGAGACTCCTGTTCGGAAAGTTCAAATGAGCCACCTGCAAACGACACGAACTCATTAGCATTTTTCACCCCATAAATCACCCCCCTGAAAAAATCAAAATCAAATCCCTTGACACCCCCTTCGCGTTGGATTAAAAAGCCGACTCCTTTCGATGCACAACGGGGGGCCATAGCTCAGCTGGGAGAGCGCTTGAATGGCATTCAAGAGGTCGGCGGTTCGATCCCGCCTGGCTCCACCAAATAAAACAAAGACTTACGGCCACTCGCAAGGTGGCCG
>JADGBZ010000057.1 GCA_015231175.1 Magnetococcales bacterium
GCCTGCTGCGCGAAGCCGAACTCCGCAAATTTCGCAACCTGATCGATCACGCCGGCGACGCCTTTTTCGTCATCGACCCCACCCAGGGCCGCATCCTCGATGCCAACCGCACCGCCTGGACCACCCTCGGCTACTCCCGCGATGAACTCCTGCGCCTGACCATGACCAAACTGCAAGGAGAGATGCCCCCCCAGCAAACCCCCTGGGATGAACACGTCAAAAATCTGCGCCAGGCCGCCCCTCTCTCCCTCTCGGTGGAAGGGTGGCTGCGTCGCCAGGATGGCGCATCCTTCCCGGTCGAAATCAAAAGCCGCAGCATCGAAGCGGACGAAGGCGCCCTCATCCTCGCCTCGGCGCGGGATATCACCGAACGTAAAAAAGTCGAAGCCGCCCTGATCCAGGCGAAGGAAGAAGCCGAAGAGGCCAGCCGCCTCAAAGACAAATTCGTCTCCCTGGTGGCCCACGACCTGCGCGCCCCCTTGAGCTCCATCATGAGCCTCCTGGAGTTTCTCCAGGAAGATCGGGAAAATCCCCTCACCGAAGAACAAAAAGAGCTCCTCGGCGATGTCCTCGCCAGTGGCCGCAACCTCACGATCATGATCGAAGAGATCTTGAACATCGGACGCCTGAAATCCGGCAAGATCCGCCTGGAAAAACGCTTCTTCGATGGCCACTTCCTGGTCGAGGACGCCATCCAGAAGCTGGAGTACATCAGCCGCAAAAAAGGGTTGCAGATCACCAACCAGATCCCTGAGGAGAGCCGCCTCTACGGCGATCCGGCCCTGCTCGGCGAGGTGGTGCAAAACCTCCTCTCCAATGCCGTCAAGTTCAGCCACCCCAACGGGCGCATCCAGTTGCTCTCACCCCCCGATGACCCCACTGCCATCGCAGTCATTGACTACGGCGTCGGCATTCCCCCGGATCTCCTGCCCAAGCTCTTCCAGATCGAGGAAAAAGTCTCCACCCTCGGCACCATGGGGGAGACCGGCACTGGTTTTGGTCTCCCCTTCTCCTCCGACATCATGCAGGCCCACGCCGGTCGTCTGGATGTCCAATCCCAACCCGGCGAGGGCTCGACCTTTACCATCTGGCTGCCGCCCTTGCGACCTCGGGTGCTGGTCGTGGACGATGGCGAAATGGACCGGATCATGATCAGCTCCTTCCTGGAGGTTCTCGACCTGGCCATCGCCGAGGTGGGCGGCGCCCAGGAGGCGCTCGCCATGATCGCCCGGGAACCCCCGCATCTGATCATCTCCGATATCGCCATGCCGCAAATGGACGGTTTCCAGTTTCTCAAGGAGCTCAAGAAAAAACCGGAGACCGAAAATATTCCGGTCATTCTGATCACGGGGGATGACAAGACCGAAACGCGAGATCGCGCTTTTCGTCTCGGAGCCGTGGATTTTGTCGTCAAGCCTGTCGTTGTTCATGATTTCCTGCCCCGCGTGCGGCACGTCATCAGTTGACGTTCCGCCGGGAGTGTCACGAGGATCCCCCGCCATGCCCCAGCGACGCACACGAGAATCCCCCGCCATGCCCAAGCGACGCACACGAGAATCCCCCGCCATGCCCAAGCGACGCACCGGACCTTCCCTGTTTTTGGCGATTTTAGCGCTGGGATGGGTATGGGCCACCCCGCTTCTGGCCGACGACGGATCAACCCAACCCAACAATCTGGGGAAAATGGCGGATCTGCTGATCTTGCGCCCGCTGGGTCTGGTGGCTTCGGCCATGGGCGTCGTGGCCTACGTCGTCACCATGCCCCTCATGGAGCGCGAGAGCGGCACCCTTGGCAACGCCGACGATGCCAAGGAGATGTTTATCAATCGCCCCCTGCGTTATACCTTCTCCCGGCCTTTGGGGCGGCTGGAAAATCAGGAATGACCCCCGGATGACACGGTCTCTCCCGCTTGACGGAGTGACACGGTCTCTCCCGCCTGACGCTCCTGCAAGGCCGTAGCAATGGCGTCGAGCAGACGCTTTTTGGAAACCGGCTTGGTCAAAAATCCGGTACACCCCGCCTCCGTGGCCCGCGTGGTCTCATCCGCGAAGGCGTGCGCCGTGAGGGCAACGATCGGCAAGGGCGGTTTGTTGGTCTCCTGCTCGAATTGTCGGATATGCCGCGTGGCCGTGTAGCCATCCATGACAGGCATCTGCACATCCATCAAGACAAGATCAAAATCCTTCTTTTGGCACAATTCGAGCGCCCTTTTGCCATTCTCCACAATGGTCAGACGATAAGGGGAGTTGCGCAGAAAAATTTCAACCAACAACTGGTTGTCCTCGGCATCCTCCGCCAGCAGTATGGCCGCCTTGACGGGCACGGTGGCAGAACCCTCCTCCGCAACAGGCTGTTCGGCGCGTTCGGCGCCGGCATGGTCCGCTGACGGCATGGGTAAGGTAAAATGAAACGTGCTCCCCCGATTGGCCACACTCTCCACGGCGATACTCCCTCCCATCAACGACACCAACTGTTTACAAATAGCCAGCCCCAGGCCACTGCCGCCAAACCGCCGGGTAATACTGGTGTCGGCCTGGCTGAACCCCCGGAAAACCTCTTCCTGTTTGTCAACCGGGATGCCCACACCCGTATCGATGACCACAACCTGCACACCCTGCACCCTATGTGGATCCGGCGTCACCCGCAGGGCCACGCTGCCGTCGTGGGTGAATTTGACAGCGTTGTCCAGCAGATTCAAGACCACTTGATGAAAACGGTGTGCATCGCCCACAACCCAACGCGGCAAGGCGGGATCGATCTCCCTGAGAAAGGCGATGCCTTTGGCCTGGGCGCGTGGCTCGATCATTTTGTGCAGGGCATCCAAAGCCTCCAGCAGATCAAACGGCTCATGCGCCAGATCCAACCGGCCAGCCTCCACCTTGCTTAAATCCAGGACATCGTTGATCAAACGCATCAACCCATGCCCGGAACGCCGAAATACGGCAACGTATTGTTTCTGTTCCGGAGTGAGCAAGGTCTCCTGCAACGCCTCGGCCATGCCCAGGATGGCATTCATGGGGGTGCGGATCTCATGGCTCATGGTGGCGAGAAAACGGCTCTTGGCCTGATTGCCGGCCTCGGCGGCCTCCTTGCGTCTCTCCGCTTCAAGTTGGGCCGCGTGCAACTCGCGGGTCCGCTCCCGTACCTGCTGTTCCAACTGATCCCGGTGCCGCTTGAGTTCAAGGTGGTTCAAAACACGATGGCGCACGATCTGGGCGTTGAAAGGCTTGGTGATGTAGTCGACCCCACCCAATCGGAACCCTTCCGCCTGGTCGGACACTTCGCGCCGTGCGGTGACGAAAATGACAGGGATACCGGAGGTATCCGGGTTGCTTTTAAGGTGCTGGCACACCTCATAACCGTTCATGTCCGGCATCATGATATCCAGCAGAACAATGTCGGGAGCCGGAAGGTTCCTGGCAACCCGCAGGGCCTGTTCCCCATCCAAAGCCACAAAACAGTCAAAATCACCCAGAATTTCCTTGAGAATGTCCACATTGCTGCGCAAATCATCCACGATGAGGATTCGGTTCCGCTCGGAAGTCGGCAAGGGAGGACACTCCCCGGACAGATCGATGCCCGCCGAGGTGGCCATGCGCTGCAATCCCTCCAAAGCCTCCTTGAAATTGTAGCTTTGAACCTGCTTCTGCAACTCCTGGAAGGCCAGGATGGCAGGTGTGCCACTCCACAATTCACCCAATTCGGTCAGCAAGCCATCGACCTGTACACTGTGGCTGGAGAGGTGACTGGCCAACGCAATCACCAAGGGGACGGCCCTGGCCTTGTCAACGACGACGTTCGGAATGCCTGCCATGGAGCAGGAAGAAACCCGTTGCGACGACTGCAAGATTTTTTCTTTGATACCAGAAACGAGCGCATGCAACCTGTTGTGAAAGGTTGCCAGGGTAGCCTGTAGGGCAGCGTCGTTGCTCCTGCGTCCGTCCGTCAGGCCGGTTTCCAGCTCAAGGGCCACCCGGTACAGCGGCACAGCCCCGATGTTTTTGGCCAACCCCTGCAAGGCATGGAGCCTGCCCCGTACCGCACTTTTGATCTCTCCATCCGCAAAAGCCTGGGAAAGTTCCTCTCCAACCGTGTCGTAGGTGCGAACAAAACGCTGCAACAAGCGCCGATACAAGGCGTGGTTGCCGGCAATCCGCTTCAAACCCAAACGGCTGTCCAGACCGGCAATGTGCGGCAAAACGGGAGATTCCACCGCAAAATCCCCGGCAACTGCGTCATCCTTTTCCGCCACAATCCACTTGGACAACATGCCATACAGCCGTTCTGGCCGGATGGGTTTTTCCAAAAGGCCGTTCATACCGGCTGCCTTGCTTTTTTCCACCTCTTCGGGCAGGGCATGCGTGGCCATGGCGATGATGGGCAGATCCTTGTACCGATCCATGGCACGGATATGCCTGGTCACGGCAAATCCATCCATCCCGGGCAGACGCACCTCCATGAGAAGGGCATCGAAATCATATTGTTCTACCAAGGCAATGGCCTCTGGCCCGCCAAGCGCCCTTTCGACCACCAGACCAACTCTTTCCAGGTGTTCACGCACCACCTGCTGGTTGAGGTCGCTCTCCTCCACCAGAAGAATGCGGGAACCACCCACTTTTGCAGCGGTCGCTTTTTCCGCGCTGAGATTGTATTTCAAGCGTCGGTCGATGCCATCCACACGGGCAGGCTGATCGGCAAGAATGACGCGCAGCAGGGGAGTACGGGTGACTGGTTTGTCCAAAAAACCGTCGACCCCGACCGTTTCACCCTGATTGCGGATGGCATCCTGGCCGAAAGGGGTCAACAGAATGATTTTCGGATGGGTGTCAAACGCGGCATCGGCAGCCAGGCGCGCCTGGATCTCGGCAATGATCGCCAGACCATCCTGGTCGGGCATGTGCCAATCGACGAAAAGAAAGTCGAATGGACCACCATTTCTGGCGCCCGTCGCCAGCGTGGTCCAGGCCTCACCGGCAGTATGAACGACCACAGGCACCAGACCAACCACCTCCAACAAAGCCGAAAAGTGGTCGCAAAATACCGGATTGTCGTCCAGCAAAAGGGCCTTTTTTCCCAACAATTCATCTGGCAACACAGGCAGTTCGCGACGATTTTCAGCAAAATGCCCGACCTGGACATGAAACGAAAATACGCTGCCCTTGCCAAAATGGCTCTCCACGTTGATCTGACCTTCCATCAGGTTGACCAGGCGGTTGCAGATGGAAAGACCCAGACCCGTGCCACCATATTTGCGCGTTGTCGAACCGTCCGCCTGGACGAAGGGGGCAAAAAGCCTGGGAATAACCTCCGTTTCGATGCCAATGCCGGTATCGCGAACGGCAAAATCGAGACGATACTGCTTTTTTGGCAAAGGGGTTAGCTGAACATGAACCGTGATCGAACCCTGTTCCGTAAATTTGACAGCATTGCGGATCAGATTGATCAGGATCTGCTCCAGCCGTGTCACATCCCCCAGAAGAACCTGATCGAACGTGAGCGGCGCCAGGAAAACAAGCTCGATGCCCTTGTCGGATACCTGTTTGCTGAACAGGTCCGCCAGACGATCCAGGAGTTGGTTCAGGTCGAAGGGAACGGGATCCAGTTCCATGCGTCCGGCGTCGATTTTGGAAAAATCCAGAATATCGTTGATAACCCCCATCAACGAACGCGAGGCATTTTCAATTTTTTCCAGATAACCCCGCACTTTGGGGGAGAGATCCGCTTTCAGTGCCAGGTCGGTAAACCCCAAAACCGCATTCATGGGAGTGCGGAATTCATGGCTCATGTTGGCGATAAATTTGCTCTTCGACTGATTGGCTGTTTCCGCGACGGCGAGAGTCTCTTCCAGCGACTTCAGAAGCTGTTTGCGGTCGGTGATGTCCTGCAAAAAACCGGTAAACCGGGGCTGGCCGTTGTGCAACCCCCCGGTGAGGGCGACTTGCAGGTCAATGATTTCCCCATCGGCGCGGTGACCCTGGACTTCAAAACGCCGCCGCAATGCGGAGGGATCACTACCAGGTGCACTCCACCGGGAAAGTCCAGCCCGATACAGCTCCAACGATGCCTTGGGTATGATACAATCACCGATGTTTTTCCTGAGTATTTTGTCCCGCTCGTAACCGAACAAATTTTCGGCTGCCGGATTGTAATCCAGAACGACTCCCTGAGCATCAATGGTGATGATGGCATCCAGGGCATGGGTCAAAACAGAGCGGTGCCGTTCCAGGAGGGATTCAAGTTCGTGGCGGCGTTCGATCGTGTCGATATTCTGGTAAACCCGGCACAGCAGCTCCTCGGGTTGAAAAGGTTTGAGCAAAAAATCATTGGCGCCGGCCTTGATGAACTGGACAGCAAGATCCCGATCGCCAAAGGAGGAGAGGCCTATAACGGCCACCTCGTCACGGGAATGGCGGGTGCGCAGTTTTTTGATCAGCTGTATGCCATCCATCTGCGGCATCTGGTAATCCGTGACGACAAGATGGACAGGATTGCTCTCCAGAACAGCCAGGGCCATCTGGCCATCTTCAGCCTCCAGGGGGTGAAATCCGAAACGGGTCAACAGTCCACTGATGGCGCGTCGGACACTCCGCGAATCATCGACGACCAGTATGTTGATGTGTTTGTTTTTTCTGATTCGGTCAACGGCATGAATGACAGCATCGATGACGCCGATATTGTCTTTGACGAAATAATCCAGGACTCCCTTTTCCCGAATTCGGTCCTGAAACTCCTTTTTGAAGGTGCCCGTCAGAACGATGGCCGGCACCTTTTGTGCCAAAACAAGATCGACAACCTCACCGTTTGGTGCATCCGGCAGGTTGAGATCCAGGACGGCAAGAAAAAAACGTTGCGAGCCCCCCTGCAAGCATGCCCGCGTTTCCGACAAAGTTCCCGTGCGGACAACATCCAGGGCGAGAGATGACCTGATCCGGCTTTGCAGAAGGGACGCAAAGCTGTGAGAATCTTCTACCACCAAGATAGCATCCATGTGAACTCTCGGAAAACCAGATGGGGCATGGTGTTTTGTGATCGATCAAGGAGGATACGGCCACCCTCCGGCAAGGGGTTCGGTCTGGATTTCAACGCACCCGGCCCATGTCTCCCCTCTTGAGGTTAATCCTGTTTCTGTAGGTATTCAAGAAATTAAGAAATGGTTGCACGGAAGATACTTTCTTGTCACAATCGGGCCCGAGCAGGGGGGAAATCGTCTACAGTTTGTGAGAAGTGGGGGGAGGGTAAATATGTCATCTTTAAATATAAGTTACAAGCTCATTCTTGGATTTTTCCTGGTTGTGTCAGTGTTTGGGGCCGGTTTTGGCGTTGTTTACCACGATCTGTCGGGGATTGAAAAACGCGCCGTCGATCTGAAAGAACAGCGACTGCCCATGACTCTCATGGCGGACGACATGGTTTTGGCTACGTCCGAGGTGCAACAGTTTTTGACCGACGTTTCGGCCACCCATAATCCAGATGGCTACACGGAGGCCCAAAAATCAGCCGAGAGGTTTCGGGGGAATGTCAACAAATTTCAGGATCTGGCCAAGGCAGCCGGTGATGGTGATACGGCAAGATCCCTGGCCGAGGTCGAGAAAGCCTTTTCCGTGTTTCATGAACTTGGCGCAAAAATGGCCGCTGCCTACGTCAAGGATGGTCTCGATGCCGGCAACGTGATCATGGAGTCGTTTGACAAGGCCTCCGAAAATATCATGAATGGCGTCGCCGAGTTGCGGCAGGTCCAGAGCGCGTTATCCTCCAAGCGGTTGAACGATTTGATGGAGGAGGTCCACAGCATCGAGAGAATCATGCTGCTGGTGCTTCTCCTGGGAGTCGGGTTGGGCGCCGTCATCGCGTTGTTGATCACCCGGCAAATATCGAGTGGCATTGAAAAGGGCGTCCTGATTGCCACCACCCTGGCCCAGGGCGACCTGAGCGTGGACATCAAGGTGACAACCCGGGATGAAATCGGGACCATGCTGTCGGCCAACCGGAATATGGTGGAAAAATTCTCGGAGGTGGTGGGTCTGGTACGCGATTCGGCGGACAGTGTCGCCTTGTCCAGCGAAGAGATCAGCACGACATCGTCGCATCTTGCCGATCAGGCGACCCAGCAGGCAGCCGCCATCGAGGAAACCTCCTCAGCCATGGAAGAAATGATCTCCAATATTCAGCAAAATGCGGAGAATGCCCAGACAACGGAGAAAATTGCCCAGTCCGCCGCCAAAGAGGCTGAAGAGGGTGGAGAAGCGGTCGCCAAGGCGGTTGCCGCCATGCGGGAAATTGCTGGAAAAATTACCATCATCGAAGAGATTTCCCGCCAAACCAATCTATTGGCTCTGAACGCCGCCATCGAGGCAGCCCGGGCCGGTGAACATGGCAAGGGGTTTGCGGTCGTGGCCGCCGAAGTCCGAAAATTGGCGGAACGCAGCCAAACCGCAGCCGGAGAAATTGGTCAACTCTCCTCCTCCAGCGTCGAGATCGCCGAACACGCCGGCGGTATCATCAACCGGGTGGTGCCGGATATTCGCAAAACGGCGGAACTGATCCAGGAAATTGCCGCAGCCAGCCAGGAACAATTCCAGGGAGCGGAGCAGATCAACCAGGCGGTCCAACAGTTGGATCGCGCCATCCAGAGCAATGCCGGGGCCGCTGAGGAGATGTCAGCCTCCTGTGATGAGTTGGATCAACTGGGCAGCTCCCTCCAGCAAGCAGTTGCCTTTTTCCGCCTGAAGGATGGCCAGGGGCGGAAATCTGCATCCGGGGCAACCCGCAAGCCACCTGCGGCCCAATCGTCACCTGCGGTCCAACAAATCCGGCAGCCTCCCCGTGCTTCAAGGCCCGTGGCCTCGCCATCTGTCGCGAAAAAACCGGTTGCCGCTCTGCCGGCTCCCCGGACTCAACAAGCGCAAAAGAGCGTGGAAACCAAAAACACCGATTTTGGTTTCGCCATTATCAAACATCGGGCATGGAAGCAAAAGATGCGCGACTTCCTGGACGGGAAGGAAAAACTGACGCTGGGACAGATGGTCTCCCACAAAGAGTGCGATCTGGGCAAATGGATCTACAGTGAAGGGATGAAAAAATATGGTCATATTCCCGAGATGATCGAGATGGAGCAGGTCCATGCCGAGTTGCATAAGGTGATCAAGGAAATTGTCCGCCTGAAGGAGGCCGGTGAGCCCATGGCTGCCGAAAAAGAGTATACGAAAGTGGAGCCCTTCAGCGAAAAGGTGGTCGGCTACCTTCTCGCCATAGACGCCAAGGTGTGACATTGTACGAACGTATCAACCCCTTCGATCCGATCTACCGCCGGGCCAACACGGGCAACCTGGCCGATAAATTGCGGAACCTTCCTGATTTTCCGTATTTTATCGACCTTGAACTGACCAACACCTGTGATTTTCGCTGTCTCATGTGTCCCACGGGGACACATTTGCAGCGTCGGACCAAGGGGTTCATGAGTGACACAACCTTCTATCGCTTGTTGGCTGGCGTGCGGGAACGCCGCACCCCTTTACGCTTCATCCGTTGGGGAGAGCCCACGCTGCATCCGCATCTGCTCCAGTACCTGGAAGCCGCCCACACAGCCGGGATTTTGACCCATATGAATACCAATGGTAACAGCCTGGACGATGCCATGCTGGATGCCTTGCTGGAGATTCCTCTGGACTGCATCAAGTTTTCCTTCCAGGGCGTCGATGCGGCAAGCTACCGAGAGATGCGCAACACCGATTTTTTTGCCGGGTTGATCGAGCGTATCAAAAAGCTGCACGCCAAACGGGGTGACCGACCCGCCCCATTCATGCAAATATCCACAACTGTTACCTATGAGACCCGGGAACAGATTGCCGCGTTTCGTCGGTTGGTTGAACCTTACGTCGACCTGGTCAGCATAGGGCGCACCATTCTGGGTCACCTGGATGCCAGCAAAATGAAGTGTTCCGCTGCCGACAAGGAGACCTTGCTGCGTTTGCAAACACAGGAGTCGGTCGTCAAAAAGCACAAATTGTGTCCCGAGGTTTTTGACAAGCTCTCCATCAACTGGGATGGTCAGGTCACAGCGTGTTGTACAGACTATGACAATTTCATGATCATTGGCGACTTGGCCACCGATTCCCTGGAAGAGATCTGGCAGTCCGAGAGGATGCATCACTACCGTGTCTTGTTGGCGGATATGCGCCACGAAGAGCTGCCCTTATGTCGGACTTGTTACGATTTTATGGGTCTGGATACACCTGGTTTGCAGGGGACGTGACATGCAGAGTGATGCCGGTATGGAAAAGACGCCCTGTCCAGCTTGCTGGGGAACGGGGCGGCGTTGTGCCAAGTCCGAGTGTTGTGGGGCCGAACCCGATGAATCCCCCTGCCCGGAGTGTTACGGCAAGGGGTGGTTGGAGCGGAGCGCTCCGAAAGCCGGGGGTGGGGATCTGGCAAACGAGTCGCCACCCCTGCCTGGGGGGTCGTGACACAGAACGCCCCGCATCTTCTCGCAGCCACGGGCGGTGCCTGCTGCAAAACATGTGCTGTGCAGCATGTGCCTGTTTGTGAGTGTGTCGACCGGCAGGTTGGTGGAAACGATGACGTGATGATCTACGAAAAAATGTCTTGCAGCGTCGTGGCATCCAAAAAACGATCAGTCCAGAGTTCCAGAGTTTTTAGATCGGCTGCCGCAAGTTTGACCCTGGCCCACTCGGGTACAGGTCCGAAGCGACGTTGCAACAAGTGCGTCAACGCCAGCATTTTTCCATCTCTCACCCCTTCCTGGCGGCCTTCCTGGCGGCCTTCCTGGCGGCCTTCCTGGCGGCCTTGAGCGATAAGTTCTTCAGCATAGATTGACAGCATTTCTGATTCCTCCATGGGTTTGACATGGCGAATGATTTGTTGCACTCGTTCTCGATCCAAATTGCGATAAGTAGCCAACAAGTAGAGAAACACCGGCAAAAAAAGTTCAGGAGCTTCTTTCAACGTTGCAACAATCGATTCCCATGCAGCCATTTGCGATTCAGGATTGCGTGTACCGTATTTCAAGGCCAGCAGCCCGGCCCTTAACCGGGGATAACGTGGCAGGCGATCATCGGGTATGGGGCCAAGATCCACTACCGTAAAGGTAAAATCAAGCACCCAGGGAAGCAGTGAGGTATCTGGCCTGCCGTTTCAGGATGAGAAAGAAGCGCCTTGAAGAGCCGGTCGTGCGGCTGGGCAAGGTCAATCATGAACGTTGAAGTAGCTCCGATACCACGCAATGAAATTTTTGATGCCGACTTCGATGGGCGTTTGGGGCTTGAAGCCCACATCGCGGATCAAATCATCCACGTCGGCATAGGTGGCGGAGACATCACCAGCCTGAAGGGGCAGGAACTCTTTTTGCGATTCCTTGCCGAGAACCTTTTCGATGGTTTCGATAAAGGTCATCAACTCCACAGGCTGGTTATTGCCAATATTGTAAAGCCGATAGGGTGCGCGACCGCTGCCTGGATCCGGTGTCAGGGAGTTCCAATCCGGATTGGGCGTGGGGATACGATCCAGAACGCGCACCACCCCTTCGACAATGTCGTCAATATAGGTGAAATCCCGCCGCATGCGACCATGGTTGAAAATCTGGATGGGACGATTCTCCAGGATGGCCTTGGTGAAGAGGAACAGGGCCATATCGGGCCGGCCCCAGGGGCCGTACACGGTAAAGAAGCGCAGTCCGGTGGCTGGCAGGCCGTAGAGATGGGCATAGGTATGGGCCATCAACTCATTGGCTTTTTTGCTGGCGGCGTAAAGGGAGATGGGGTGGTCCACATTTTGGTGAACGGAAAAGGGCATGTGGGTATTCAGGCCATAGACCGAGCTGGAGGAAGCAAATACCAGGTGTTCGACCTGGCCATGGCGGCATCCCTCCAGAACGTTGACAAACCCCACCAGATTGGCGTCCACATAGGCATGGGGATTGGTCAGGGAGTAGCGGACTCCGGCCTGGGCGGCAAGGTTGACCACCCGATCAAAACGCTCCTGCCGAAAAAGCTCCGCCACCCCCGGGCGATCCGCCAGATCCAGGCGGACGAAGCGAAAGCGAGGAGACTCCCGTAAAAAACCAAGCCGTTTCTCCTTGATACCAACATCATAGTAATCATTCAGGTTATCCAGGCCAACGACCGTGTCGCCACGACCGAGCAACGCTCTGGCCAGGTGAAAACCGATGAAGCCGGCGGCGCCGGTTACGAGAATTTTCATGGTCGATCTCTCCCAAACCGGATCCGGTTACAAACGCCCATCCACGGCACTGGCCGGCAGGACATATTTGAGGTCATAGAGAACAGCATGTGGTTTGCCAAAGGCCCGGATGCCGGCGACGCCCATATCGCGGAACTGCTGGTGTCCCACGGCGATGACCACCGCGTCGTAGGCGTGGCTTTCGGGGTGGGTGGCAAGTTGAATACGGTACTCCTTGTAGGCTTCCGAGGCGTTGGCCCAGGGATCATAGACATCCACCCGGGAGCCATAGCTGCGAAACTCCTCGATGATGCTGACGACCTTCGTATTGCGCAGATCCGGGCAGTTTTCCTTGAAGGTCAACCCCATGACCAGAATGCGCGCATCCGGGACCGCAATATGGCGGATGGTCATCAATTTGACCACCTGACCGGCGATGTAGAGGCCCATGTTGTCGTTGATGCGGCGTCCGGCCAGAATCATCTCCGGATGGTAACCGATCTCCTGGGCCTTGTGGGTCAGGTAGTAGGGATCGACGCCGATGCAGTGTCCTCCCACCAGACCGGGACGAAAGGGCAGAAAATTCCATTTGGAGCCGGCAGCCTCCAACACCTCCTGGGTGCTGATACCCAGGCGATTGAAAATCATGGAGAGCTCATTGATCAGGGCAATATTGACATCGCGTTGCGTGTTTTCAATAACTTTTGCCGCCTCGGCAACACGAATACTGCTGGCACGATGGGTACCTGCCGCAACGATGCGCCGATACAAACCATCGACCCGGTCGGCGGCTTCCGGTGTGGATCCGGAGGTGACTTTGACAATATTGGTGAGCCGATGGGATTTGTCGCCGGGGTTGATGCGTTCCGGACTGTATCCCACAAAAAAATCCCGATTGAGCACCAGGCCGGATTGGCGCTCCAGGACCGGAACACAATCCTCTTCGGTAGCTCCCGGGTAGACGGTCGATTCGTAGACGACCAAGTCCCCTGGTTGCAACACCTGTCCCACCAGTTTGCTGGCGCTCAAGAGGGGTTGCAGATCGGGACGTTTTTGGCGATCGATGGGGGTCGGCACGGCAACAATGTAGACATTGCAGGCACGGGTCGCCTCGATATCGGTGGTGTAGGTCAGGTGAATGGCAGAGGCCAACTCTGCGGGATCGACCTCCAGCGTGCTGTCGCGTCCTTCCTGGAGTTCCGCGACCCGTTCCGGGCGCAGCTCAAACCCTACCGTGGGAAGAATCTTGCCGAATTCGATGGCAAGCGGCAGGCCGACATATCCCAGGCCCAGGACGCAAATCTTGACTTGATCGATCAACATGGCCTCTCCATGCGAAAAACCCATTGAGTGATGAAGGGCGACAATCCGGCAAACAAAATCCCGACACCCGCATTATATAGGGCCTATGCCCTGTCCTGGTCCAGGGGGTTCCTGATCAACATGCTCTATTTCAGGCAGGAACTTGCCGACCATGGTGCTCTTGCCGTAACCTGGGAAGATTGGTGCATGGGGGCTGCCCTCCCGGTTCGGGTGGCGCCGGCACTACAACGACCAGATGGATTGGATCATGAAGACCAACCAACGCAAGCAGATTCTTGTCACCGGAGGCGCCGGTTTTTTGGGTTCCCACCTTTGCGAAAAGTTGCTGGAACAGGGTCACAATGTTCTCTGTCTGGATAATTTTTTTACCGGCAGTCGGGATAATATTCTCCATCTGCTGGACAATCGGCGCTTTGAGCTGATTCGGCACGATGTCACTTTTCCCGTGTATCTGGAGGTGGATGAAATTTTCAACCTGGCTTGTCCGGCTTCGCCGATCCACTACCAGTTTGATCCGGTCCAGACAACCAAGACCAGCGTACATGGTGCCATCAACATGCTCGGCCTGGCCAAACGGGTGCGGGCACGAATTTTTCAAGCCTCCACAAGCGAGGTCTACGGCGACCCCGCCATGCACCCCCAACGAGAGGATTATTGGGGTAATGTCAACCCCATCGGCCTGCGCGCCTGCTATGATGAGGGCAAGCGTTGTGCAGAGACCCTGTTTTTCGACTACCACCGGCAGCATGGCGTGGAGATCAAGGTCGCACGAATTTTCAACACCTACGGCCCCCACATGCACCCCAACGACGGACGTGTGGTATCCAATTTCATCGTTCAGGCTTTGCAAAACAAGCCGATCACCATCTACGGCAATGGCCAGCAGACCCGCTCGTTTTGCTATGTCAGTGACCTGATCGAAGGTTTTTTGCGCCTGATGGCATCCCCCGCCGAGTTGACCGGCCCGGTCAACCTGGGTAACCAGGGTGAGTTTACCATCCTGGAGTTGGCAGAGCAGGTGCTGCGCATGACCGGTTCAAAATCAGCCCTGGAGTTCATGCCGCTCCCCCGTGACGATCCCCGGCAACGCAGGCCCGATACCACGCTTGCCAAAGAAAAGCTGGGGTGGGAAGCCAGGATTCCACTTGCCGAGGGGTTGCAGCCAACCATCGATTATTTCACCAGGATCTTCGGCAAACACGACCCATGAGGCCTCCCGCCCTGGTCACGATCCCTTCTCATCCGCCTGTTTGAGACCCTGCCCATGTCCTGGATCTGGATTCTTCCCGCATTGTTGGGGTTCGTTCTGATTGTGACGCTCCATCCCCTGTTTTCCCGCCTGGGCGGAGCTCCTCTGCCCACCGGTCTGGAGGAGAATCTTCTGGTCGAACTTGAAGATCGGCGCGACATTTTGTTGCGACAGCTCAAGGAATTGGAGTTGGATGGAGCGGGTGGAACCACCACAGCAGCAGACCAGGACTCTTTTCGTGCCGAGTTGGAAGAGGCGTTGGGCAACGTCCTGGACCGTCTACAGGAGGTCAGCAATGCCGCCACTTCCTTGGCAAAGAAGAAAAACCCGGAGAATTCCCGCAGTGCCGTGGATATGGCCGCCGGGGTGGCCGTGTTGTTGGGCATCATGACTCTGAGCGGGGGGCTCTATTTTTTTTTGGGAACACCTTTTCCGCCATCTCTGCCCGCCGCAGAACACGCCACGCCACACGGACCTGGTGGCGCAGCGCCTGACATGAACGCACTGGTCGCCCGCCTCGCGGCCCGCATGCGGCAAAATCCCGATGACCTGGAAGGGCACCTGCGTCTGGGACGTGCCTATACCTACCTGGAGCGTTTCAACGAAGCCATGGACGTGTATACCCACATCCTGACCCGTGATCCGCAACACGTCGAGGCCGCTGCCGGCCTGGCCGGAATTCTGGTGGAGAGTGACCAGAAAGACCAATTCAAACGGGGCCTCGAACTTTTCCATGGCATCCTGCAACGGCAACCGGACAATCCCGAGGCCTTATGGGTGTTGGGAGCCGTGGCCTTCCGTGCCGGAGATCGCAAAGCGGCTCTGGAGATGTGGCAAAAATTATTGCCGTCGACCCCACCCGGGTCGACCATGCGTCAGGAGGTGGAACAAGCCATCAACAAAGCCGAAGCGATGCCGGTTGCTCAACAAAAAACCAACAGTGGAACCCAGACATCGCCATAAGCCAACTGGCGCATGCTGCAACCTTTGGGTAAGATGGGCGACTGGGTTGGGCGTTAGGCAGCCTGGGAATCCAGGTACGACTCGTCCGGCAACTTTTTCCACCAGATTATTGGTAAAGGAAACCAGACCATGCTGAGCACGTGGCATATTTTCATCGTCCTGCTGATCGTTCTGGTCGTCTTTGGTGCGGGTAAACTGCCCAAGGTGATGGAAGACATCGGGCGTGGCGTCAAGGGATTCAAGAGGGTCATGGAAGAGGACGAGCCGCAGGCTGCCAAGCCGCCTCAGCCACAGACTCCGCCCCAGCCATCCGCTGCAACGATCGAGGGGGAAGTTAAAAAAGAGACCAAAACCTGATGCGGCGCTGCGGGGTTGCCTCCTATGCTGGGACTTGATTGGTCGGAGATGTTGGTCGTCGTGGTCGTGGCCCTGGTTGTCGTCGGGCCGGACAAGCTGCCTGAAGTGGCCCGCGGCGTTTCCAAGGTTATGCGCCAGATTCGCCGCCTCACCAACGAGATTCGACACAGCATCAATCTGGATGAGTTTGCCCGACAGGGGCAGAGTGACTTCGGCACCGAGGGTATGCCCCCGTTCGCCCCGTCGGTGCAGCATACGCCGCCTCCCACGGTAGAGATCGTGAACCCTGTGCCGCCAACCACCCACTCTTCCACACCGACGATGGAAAAACCGCTGCCCTTGGCGTCAGGGGTGTCGATTGATAAAAATCCGAGCGCATGATGCAACCTGATGAAAAAGCTCCATTTCTCGACCATTTAATCGAGTTGCGCCATCGCCTGGTGGTCGCCGCCGCGACCATTCTTGGCTCGTTTCTGGTCTGCTGGTCCCTCTTTTCCCAGGAGTTGTTTGCCTTCCTTTCCGCGCCCATGCGGGAAATCCTGGGACCAACGGGAAAGATGGTCATGACAGCCCCGCATGAGGCCTTCTTTACCTACGCCAAAATCTCCTTCTTCGCGGGCCTGTTCATCTCCATCCCCGTCGTATTGACCCAACTTTGGCTCTTTGTCGCCCCCGGGTTGTACAAAAATGAAAGAAAAGCTTTTCTGCCATTTTTGATCGCGGCTCCGGCATTGTTCTTTGCGGGTGGCGCATCCGCCTATTATGTTGTTTTCCCTACTGCATTTCGCTACTTTCTTGGCCTGGTCACGGACCAATCCATCGAAACCATGATCACCATGCGATCCTACCTTGACCTGGTGATCGCCCTGATTTTTGCCTTTGGGCTGACGTTCGAGCTCCCCGTGGCTCTTTTGTTGTTGGTCAAGGCCAGGATCATTTCCGTCGCAGCTTTGGTCAACAAACGCCGTTACAACATTGTCCTGGTGTTTGTCATCGCTGCCTTTTTGACCCCGCCGGACCCGATTTCTCAAATCCTGTTGGCCATTCCCATGCTGCTCATGTACGAGCTTTCCATTTTTCTGGGGCGCCGCATTGAGAAAAGGCGCGACCAGGAGGAGGCGATGGACGGGGACGGCCAGGAGGAGGACTCCCCCCCTTGAAATCGAACCCGGCCATGCCGATCCACATCGTCCCCCTGGGAGGATTGGGTGAGATCGGTTTGAATTTGATGGTTTACGAGTATGGTGAACACCTGTTGCTCGTCGATTGCGGTTTGACCTTCCCCGCCTCCGACACCCCGGGCGTGGATTTCATCATTCCCGATATTCGCTATCTCCTGGAGAACCGGGAGCGCGTCCTGGCCCTGGTCCTGACCCATGGCCATGAGGATCATCTGGGGGCAATCCCGTATGTGTTGCCCGACCTGCCGTTGCCCATCTACGGCACGGCCATGACGTTGGCCATTCTGGGCAACAAATTGCGCGAGCATGGCCTGCTCGACCAGACCCAGCTGATTCGCGTCCAGCAGCGGGATCGCGTCCAGATTGGCCCTTTTTCGGTTCACTTTCTTCCTGTGACCCACTCGATTGTAGACTCCTCGGCCCTGGCCATCACCACCCCATTGGGCACCCTTATCCACACGGGTGATTTCAACTTCGACCACACCCCGGGCGATGGCGCTCCCACGGATCTTTACCGTCTGGCGGAGTATGGCCACAAAGGTGTCCTGGCCCTGCTTTCCGACTCCACCAACGTTGTGCGCGGCGGCAGCGCCATTTCCGAACAAAGCGCCCGTGCCGCTTTGGCGGCCACCATTCCCAAGGCCAAGGGATTGTTGGTTGTCTCCCTCTTTGCCTCCAACATTCGCCGCGTCCAGAACGTTCTTGAGCTGGCTGCGTTGTATGGCCGTCGGGTCATTCTCAACGGGCGTTCCCTGGTGACCAATGTACAATTGGCACGGGAGTTGGGGTTCATCAACCCCCCGCCCGATCTCCTGCTTGACATCAAGTCATTTGCTTCCCTGCCCCGCGATCAGTTGCTGATCCTCTCCACCGGCAGCCAGGGGGAGCCCAACTCGTCGCTGGCCCGTATCGCCAGTGGGGAGCACAAGGAGATCAGCATCATGCCCGGGGACACGGTCATTCTCTCCTCGCGCTTCATTCCCGGCAACGAACGGACCATCTGGAGCCTGATCAACCTGCTCTCCCACCGTGGTGCCGAGGTGATTCACGAAAAATCCCTCCCCGCCATCCATGTCTCGGGCCATGCCCCACGCGATGATCTGAAATTGATGCTGGCCCTGGTGCGTCCCCGGTTTTTCATTCCGATCCATGGGGAACTTCGTCATCTGCACCTGCACCGGGATCTGGCGATCGAGATGGGGGTCAAACCGGAAAATACCCTGGTCGCCACCAATGGTGACCGGATAGAATTGGGCGGCGAGTCCATGCGCCCTCTGGAGCAGGTGGTCCACGGGCGGGTCTTCGTGGATGGCAAGGGGATCGGCGATGTACGCGATATTGTGCTCCGAGACCGCCTTCACCTCTCCCAGGATGGCCTGGTCGTGGTGGTCCTGGTCGTGGAGAAGGATACGGCACGCATCCTGGAAGGTCCAAAACTGTTGACCCACGGCGTCGTCCACGAAGAGGAGAGTCTGGAGTTGTTGGAGAGTGCCCGTCAGGCTGTGCAGGATGCCCTGGCGTTGGGCCCCAAGGGAATGGACTTCAGCGAGGAAGAAGAGGTTGGCATCAAGGATTTGGCCGTGCGGGCGCTGCGACGTTTTTTCAAAAAAAGGTTGGGCCGCAGGCCGGTTGTTCTGCCGCTGATCATGGAGATGTAGTGTCGTGGCCCCACCCAAAAACGAGTTCATACAAAAGCGCAAACTGGCTAAAGATAAAAGAGATTCCCTGTTGCGCGAGGTCTTCGGCATTTTGCTGATCGGCATTGATGCCTTCCTCGTGATTGCGCTCGCCAGTTATAACCGGGACGACCCCTCCTTCAGCAATACGGGCGGGGAGATCATCCACAACATGGCGGGGCTCTCGGGCGCCGTTTTTGCCGATATCATGTACCAGGCCCTTGGCGTGGCCGCTGCCTGGGTTCCTCTGGTGATCGCCTCCATCAGCCTGCGTCTCTTCAGCAAACGCGCTTCGATCTTGTTGCTGGAACAACTCATTGCGCTTCCGATGCTGACCCTGGTGACGGCCCTGCTCGCCGCTCTCCTGGTTCCCCAGGAGCTTACCGCCTGGCTGCCAGCCGGACCAGGTGGCGTGACGGGGTTTTTCGGGGCCTCATCTCTGAAACTGACCCTCGGCATGCCGATCTCAGTGCTTCTTCTGGGTGTTCTTGGTCTGGTCTCCCTGTTCATATTCACCCACTTCTCTCCCAGCCGACTTTTTTCGTTCCTGGGTGATCACTCCAGTGGCGACAGCAAAAAAAGTGCCGGCAAGGCTAAAAAACAGGAAGTCAACAGGCATGAACCTGTTTTGCAACAACCGCCCCATCCCCCTCCCGAACCAGCCCCGTTACCCGAATACCAACCTGTTCACCAGGCCACGCCTGGCATGATGCGACGGGGTCTTGCTGTTCTGGGATCTGGAGTCGGCGTTTTAGGGTCCGGTGTGCGCTCCATAGCTATTAAAACCGGTTCCCTGGTCACCGGCGGGGTTTTGGGTGGTGCGGGTCTGCTGGGTAGGGCGGCCAAAAAAGGGGTTGGAGGTGGAGCAAACCTCCTTGGCAACGCAACCCGCAAAGGTTTTGCTCTGCTGCCAAAGTTGCGCCTCCCCTCCCTGCCCCGTCCGGGACGGACATCCCTGAACCAGACATCTCTGGAACAGGCATTCCTTGATCAAACATCCCTGGATAAATTTTCAGAGCCTGATGTCTCTCTTGCTCCGGATCCCGCCGGCAAACAGGCCGTTGTCGCGGAACCTCATCCCGCCGGCAAACAGGCCGTTGTCGCGGAACCTCATCGGCGCCCCCCTGCTGATGAGCGCATTGAACCGGATATTGGCCCGGAGCCGGTTTTGGTTGAGCCGGATATCGCTCATGTGCGGGTTTCTGCTCCACTGTCGGCGCCTGTTCCACCACCGGCCAAAAGCATGGCAGCCGTTTCCCTCCCGGATGCCCCGCCACCCAGCCCGACACCGCCGGCCAGGGACGTGGCAGCCGCCTCCCCCCGTTCTCCAGACCAGACACCCCAGGAAACCGGGAGCACGTTTGCAAAGAGTGCTCTTGAGCAACGTCTTGAGCCATCCTTTGATGCAGATCCGGTCGTCCAGTCCGAACCGCCGCTCCCTGTACGGCAAGCCACGTTGCCTCCCGGAAAGCCTCTCTCCGATCCCATTCCAGCACCCCTTGCCACGCAACCACCCGAAAAACCCGCGCCCGTTTCCCATCCTGCCAAGCCTGTGGAGCAGCCCATTCGGTCAACCGGGTTGCCATTCTCCTTGCCTCCCATACCACCCAAGCCCCCTCTCGCCACCCTTCCAGCGTCGTTGCCGGCGGCCCCGCCGCTTCTGAAGCCATCGGTTCCCGAAGCAACGCCCGTGGCTGCCGCTCCTCTCGCCACCCCTCCAGCGTCGTTGCCGGCGGTCCCGCCGCTTCTGAAACCATCGGTTCCCGAAGCAACGCCCGTGGCTACCGGTTTACCCCCCCGGGAACTCTCCGTGGGGCCTTGGGGATTGCGTCCCATGCCACCTCCTGATGCAACCCCGGCGAGCAAAGTACGCGGAACAACAGAAAAAAAATCCGCCGAATCAACCAACGAACCTCCACAATGGATATCGCGTATCCTGGCGCGCAAACGGCAGGATGGGGATGCACGCCAGCAACCTTCACCTCTTCGGCCCGTCATTCTGCCGGTCGCACCCTCCCTCCCGAAGTCTGACGTGGTGATCGCCTCGGCAGCTCACCCTTCCGAGGCGGTTCCTATCCCTGAAGCCCCCCTGTTTCCACCGTTGTCCAAACCTCCCGCCCCGACCGGGGAGCTGGCAGAGCATCTCGCCCCGCCTCTGGCTCCTCCTTTGTCGGACACGCCCTCGCCAGTTTTGCCGGAGCAACCTCGCCAGACGGAACGTATCGAGCCCCTATTGGATCAGGTCGCAAGCCCGGTCGCCTCGTCAGGTCGGGTGAACTCCCCCGATGTCCCAGCGACTCCTGTGGAGATGCCCGTGCCAGCGGGGAGGAGCGAGGATCCACAATCTGATTTCCCGCAAGACCGGATGGATGGGCGCGAGGATCCGCAACCCGATCTCCTGCAAGACCGGATGGATGAGCGCGAGGATCCGCAACCCGATCTCCCGCAAAACCAGATGGATGGGCGTAAAGAGCCCCGGTTGACTGCCCCGGCAGAGCAGGATGACGATTTTTTTCTCGATCCAGAAGAGCGTTCCGCCGAGCATGAACGGCATGTGCAATGGCTGGATACCGGTGATGTCGAGGATTTTTTTTCCGAACCGGCCATGGGGGCGGAGACGTCGGAAGAACCGACTGAGGTGGAAAAGTCCGCCGCAGAGCAGGCCCTTCTGCCTCCCCTGTCCATTCTCACCTCCAAACCGACAAACACCCACCGAGAGGCTGATCGCCAGGTGCTGGAGAGGAAGTCGCGCCTGATCGAGCAAAAATTGGCCGACTTCAAGGTCAAGGGTCAGGTGATCGATGCCCGGCCCGGCCCGGTGGTCACGACGTTCGAGTTGGATCCGGCTCCCGGTCTCAAGGCATCCAAGGTGATTGGGCTGGCCGACGATCTGGCCCGTTCCATCTCGGCCCTCTCGGTGCGGGTCGTGGGCAATATTCCCGGCAAAAGCGTCATCGGCATCGAAGTTCCGAACGACCATCGTGAGACCGTTTATCTGCGCGAGATTCTTGAATCGGAGGTTTTTGTCTCTCAGGTGCAAAAAAATCCCCTGACCGTAGCCCTGGGTTCCGACATCACGGGCAACCCGGTGGTGGCGGATCTTGCCCGCATGCCGCATCTGCTGGTGGCCGGTACGACCGGCTCGGGAAAATCGGTGGCCCTCAATGCCATGATCTGCTCCATCCTCTTTCAAAACACCCCGGAACAGGTCAGATTCCTGATGGTGGACCCCAAAATGTTGGAGCTTTCCATCTATGAGGGGATCCCCCACTTGCTGGCGCCGGTGGTCACCGAGGTAAAGAAGGCCGCCACCCTGCTCAAATGGGCGGTGGCCGAGATGGAGCAGCGTTACCATCTCATGTCCGAGCTGTCGGTCCGCAACCTGGCAGGCTACAACCGCCATATCCGGGAGTTTCGACGCACCGGCAAGGTTCCCACCCGCAAGGTGAAGGCTGGATTTGATCCCGAGACGGGTCTCCCCGTCCTCCGGGACGAGCCCCTCCCTTTGGAGACCAAACCCCTGATCGTCATCGTGGTGGACGAGTTGGCCGATTTGATGATGCAGGTCGGCAAAGAGGTGGAACCAGGCATCGCCCGCCTGGCGCAGATGGCCCGGGCTGCCGGGTTGCATCTGATCCTTGCCACGCAACGTCCCTCCGTGGATGTCATCACCGGCCTGATCAAGGCCAACTTTCCCACCCGGCTGGCATTTCAGGTAGCCACGCGCATCGACTCGCGCACCATTCTCGATGCCAGCGGCGCCGAACGTCTCCTCGGCATGGGCGATGGCCTCTACCTTCCCCCGGGAACCTCCCACATGCAACGGGTACACGCCCCGTTTGTGGCGGATGGAGAGGTCCAGGCGCTGGTCGAGTTTCTCAAGACGACCGGTCAACCGCAGTACGACGCCTCGGTCCTTGTCGAACGAGACGATGACGAGACCGAATCCGACTACGGACCCGCCGGCATGCGCGACGATGGCGACGCCGGCGACTACGATGAACTCTACGATCAGGCCGTGGACATTGTCCTGCGCGCCCGCAAGGTGAGCGCCAGCATGATCCAACGCTACTTCAAGATCGGGTACAACCGGGCATCCCGCATCGTCGAACGTATGGAAAAAGACGGTCTGATCTCGGAATCCAACTCCCAGGGCAAAAGGGAGGTCTTGGTGCCGGCCAGACCGGAATAGAGGGTTATGGGTATGTGACCCACCGTTTAAGAAGGTAACGGGAGAGTAACCATTCACCACCCGGCCGCGCATCGGGGTCCAGGGAGCTGGCTCCCTGGCGGGTCCAGGGCAGAGCCCTGGCACGGTTCGGGGCGAAGCCCTGACAAAGGCTTTCATGTCCAAGCTTTCCTTGAAAGGGTGGTGAATGGTTACACGGGAGAACAAGGAACAGGATTCAAAATGGACGGTGTTCTTGCGCCCGACGATCGCCTTCAGCACAGCGTTGATGCGCGTAAAAGAGAACCGTCACTTGATGACATCGACCCCCAGATCCCGGCAAATCTTGCGGGCCAACAGGTCAGGAATTTCCTGATGCCTGGGAACAGCAGATCGCCGGTTTTCCGTCTGGTTCCGCCACCATGAGTGGCGTCCTCCTTCCCGCAACAACTCGCACCCTTGTGCTGACAGGTGTCGCAACAATTCGCTGCGTTTCACAGGGCAATACGTTCTTCACGGAAGTTGCTGCCCGCCATGTTCAGAGCCTCCTGCCGATTGAACTCAATGGCTTCCCGCAGGGTCAGGGCCAAAGTTTCCAACAACGTCTCACGAGTGGCCTCCTGGCAGTTGACGCCGGGAATTTCCTCGATCCACCCCACCCACCAACCATCGATTTGTTTGGTGACGGCAGTATAAGTTTGTGACATGGTCGCATTTCTCCGAATGGGTAAAGCTGTCTACGCACCCCAGGATAATCGAACAGTTTCTTCCCGGCAAACAAAAGGTTCGTGGCAATCACGAAACGCGCCCGTCGGGCATCGAGGGATGGCAGTCGGGCCAGCGCCTCGTCCCGCACCGGATTTGGCCAATGCAGACGATGGATGCCCTGGTGGCCTGACACTGTTCATAACGGTCAACGTACTGTGATGTGGAGGTTTTTTTAAACTATCATGGAGGAGGAAATGCCTTGGGTTGGTTGGAAATCGTTCTGGATGTCGTATGCATGAATCAGGAGCGCGATCATTCGGGACGAAGGGGAACCAAGCCCTGCTGTGTGCGATAAATCAGGGCAATCGCATTTAAGATGGCATGCTGCTGACCCAATTTTTTAAAACCTGCCATGCGTCTGCCTTCTGGCG
>JADGBZ010000058.1 GCA_015231175.1 Magnetococcales bacterium
ACCAGGAGGAAGGGCGCAGCCCTTCCTCCTGGACCTCCATCCCAGTCTTTTAAATGTTTTTTTTCGGGACTTCGCCCCGGACCCCACCAGGAGGAAGGGCGCAGCCCTTCCTCCTGGACCTCTCAACCCAATCCCAGGGATTTGAGTTTGCGATGCAACGCCGAACGTTCCATGCCCACAGCCTCGGCAGTGCGCGAAATGTTGCCCTGATGCCGTTGCAGATGGGCAGCCAGATAGTGGCGCTCAAACTCTTCCCGGGCCATGCGTAAATTATTGTTTTCCAACAGTTGATCCCATGGCGAGCGGGTGCATCGTTCACGGCGGACCAGAAAATCCGGCAAATCTTCGGGGGTGATCAGCGGGCCTGGGGCCATGATCATCAATCTTTCCACCAGGTTTTTCAACTCGCGCACATTGCCGGGCCAGTGGTAGGCTTCGAGCGATGCCAGGGCCTCGCGGGCAAAACTCCAATGGGGTGAAGCGTTTTGGTGTTGGCTGATGAAATAGGCCACAAGCGCGGGGATATCCTCCCGGCGCTCCCGCAGGGCAGGCACCCGGAGTGGAATGACATTCAGCCGATAGAAAAGGTCGGCGCGAAAACGCTCCTGGGCAATCAACTCTTCCAGATTTTTGTTGGAAGCGGCGATCACCCGCACATCCACCTGTATCTCCCGGTTTCCTCCCACCCGTTGAAAACGTTGCTCCTGGAGAATACGCAATATTTTGGCTTGTGTATTCAAGGCCATGTCGCCGATTTCATCCAGGAAGACCGTTCCCCGATGCCCCTGTTCAAAGCGGCCTACATGCGGAACTCTCTCCTCCCCCGGAGTGCCTGGTTCGTGGCCGAACAGTTCGTTTTCGATCAAATTTTCCGGAATGGCCGCCGAATTGACGGTAATGAAAGGACCATTGGCCCGTTGTGAAAACTCGTGAATGCGTCGGGCGGCCACCTCTTTGCCGGTGCCATTTTCTCCGGTGATCAACACCCAGCCACTGGTCGGTGCCACGCGGCGGATTTGTTGATCCAGCGCCTGCATGACCGGTGTATCCCCGATCATGGGTTGATTGGTCAACACCCGCGACTTGAGATCCCGGTTTTCCCGGACCAGGACCAACTCCCGGATGGCTCGTTCCAGAAGCAACAGAACCCGGTCCAGGGAGAGAGGTTTTTCGAGGAAATCGTAGGCGCCACTTTTGGTGGCCACCACCGCTGTATTGATGGTGCCATGCCCGGACATCATGATGACCGGTGCATCCACATTGCTGGCCAAGACATGCGCCGAAGGTTCGCCAGGGCCGTTTTTGCCCAGGATTGGCTTGTTTTTTCCCTTGATCCGGTCGAGCGTTTCGATGCCATCGATGCCATCCATCCAAATATCCAGCAGGATGGCATCTACTGGCTGGCGTGCCAGCAGACGTAACGACTCCTCGCCGGAGGCCGCCTCCATGACCCGGTAACTTTCGTCCTCCAGAATGCCCCGCAAACTGGTACGAATGGACTCCTCGTCATCCACGATCAAAATGGTGTGACTCATGATCGTCAAGCCTATGAAATTTTGTGTTTATTAAGCACCCGGCAACGAATTGGGGTCCAGGGGGCCGGCTCCCTGGCAGGTCCAGGACAGAGTCCTGGTGGGGTTCGGGGCGAAGCCCTGACAAAGGCTTTCATATCCAAGCTTTTCTTGCAAGAGTGCTGAATGGTTACGGGTGCTGAATGATTACGGAACGGGAAGCGTTGATGCTGTGGACGGGCCGCTGACCGGAAGTTGGAACTCCACCTGAACTCCCTGCCAGGGGGAGTCGCGCAGCCGCAGGGTGCCACCATGATCCTCGATGATCTTTTTGACAATGGCCAAACCCAGACCGGTGCCTTTTTTCTTGGTGGTGAAGTAAGGCTCCCACACTCGCGAGCGATCTTCGGGGGGGATTCCGACCCCATTGTCGGTCACCAGCACACGCACCCACTGGCCGTTTTGTGAAAGAGAGGTGGAAATGACCAGCCGGCCAGGTTCCCCCGCATGTCCCTCCGCTTCGCGCCGTTCCCCGATGGCTGCCAGGGCATTGGCGATCAGGTTGGTGACCACCTGTTTGATCTGACCGCGATCGTAGGGAAACGCCACCAGGTTTTCCAAAAATTCGCATTTGAAATCAATGGTCTTTAATTCGGCATCCAGCAGGGTAACCACCTCGCGGATGGTGGCATTGAGATCGTCATTTTTCAGATCCGGGCGTGGCATGCGGGCAAAGTTGGAAAACTCGTTCACCAGGACGCGCAACTCTTCGACCTGGCTGATGATGGCTTGTGTCCCTTCATCCAGAATCCGCCAATCCCGGCGTTCCTGTCCTGAATCCCGCAAATATTTTCGGCGCATGCGTTGCGCCCACAGCTGGATGGGCGTCAGCGGATTTTTGATCTCATGGGCGATGCGCCGGGCCACATCGCTCCAGGTTCGGGTTCGTTGCGCCTGGAGCACATCGGTCAGATCGTCAAAGGTCAGGATGAAGCCGCTTCCCACCTCCTCCTGACGATTTTCCAGCAAGGTCAGGCGGGCCAGCAGGATCAGATGCCCCTCCTGACCCTGGATTTGAATCTGCGTCGAGAGCACGCTGCTCCCTTCGTTGCCCGGTCCCGAACTCCGCTCAGGCAACAAGGTGGCATTTTTCAACAGGGTGCGCACGGGTTCCAAAATTTCGCCCGGCAACGATTCGGTATAGGGGCGTCCCATGGCCGTGGCCAAGTTGACACTGAGCAACTCCCCGGCGATGGGATTCATCAAGGTAATCTCATCGAAGCGGTTGACGCTGATCACTGCCGAGGAGATGTTGCGCAGAATGGCGGCCATGAACCGCCGCCGCTCCTCCAACAAGGCGTTGGTGGTTTGCAGATCCCGCTGATTTTCGGTCAATTTCAGAGTCATGGCGTTGAAGGCGGTTTGCAGTGTGGCCAACTCGTCATCGCCGGTCACTTTCAGGGTGACCGACAGATCGCCCGCCGCCACCTTGCGGGTTCCTTCCACGAGTTCGGTGATGGGGTCGGTGATCTCGCCTGCCATGCGGAACCCGGACCACATGGCGGCCAGGAGCAGGAGCAGGGTGATCAGCACCAGGGTCAGGGCATGGCTGTTTTTGAGCAGGACATGCGCCGCCCGCAGCTGGTTGTAATCCACGTAGGCGGACTCGATCACCTCCATTTGCCCGAGGATTTGCCGGTCGATCCAGCGTCCTGTGGAGAGGTAGACATCCCCTCCCAGATAGACGAAGGCCCGCACCCGGGTTCCGGTGTCGTTGCTCACCATGAGGGCTCGCTGGGAGCCGTCCCGCAGCGAGGAGAGGTTGGGCAGTGGATCGGGCGGCAGATCCCCTGATTTGCTGATGCGGGTACCGTTGCTTCGCTGGATGACGATCTCGTCCAGTCCGCGTGCCAGCCTTTCCAGTTCCAGGGCGGCGGTGGTCGCATCCTGGTCCTGGAGGGCCACACTGGAGGTGATGATCCGGTTTCTGGCGATATCCTCGGCGTCATGCCGGATGGTGCGCTGGCTCTCCTGGTAGTAGGAACGCGCCACCTCCAGGGAGTGGGCCAAAGCCTGGGTGATGCGGTCGGAAAACCATGAATCGACGCCCCGATTGAGAAGCTCCAACGACAAGATGGCTACCACTACGGTCGGCACCAGCGACAAGGCGACGAACATGGCCACCATGCGCGTGCGCAGTCGTGAACCCGCCCGTTGTTGCCGCCGGTCCAGCCACAACCGCGACAGGTGACGTACAACCAGGAAACCAAGCGCCAACAACAAAAACAGATTGACGTACAGAAGGATCAAAAAGACCAGACTGTAACTGCCGCCGGCGGCTGTCTGGATCTGTAGACCCAACCCCGTCGTCAGGGTTGTTGCCACCACCAGAAACAAAAACAGCGTAGCCAGCCAACCTTGTCGCGAACGGGCAACCCGCACAGCCCACTCAAGCCACCGTGACCCATTCATGGGCGGCGATACTCCGTTTCGAGGCGATAGTCCACCGGTCGCCAGAAAGTGAACAATCGATTCAAGAAGCGCAGGGGTTGGGATATCCCTTCCCGTTCCAGCTCAAAACGCGCCTCCAGAAAATAGCGCCGACCGGCATCCAGAAAGCGACCCGTCGTTCCGTCTTTGTCGCCATGTTCTTCCAGGAGGATATTGCGCGGGTGTCCCAAAAACTGCATGGCCTCGTCGTCGTCGTCGGTGTAGGAGACCTCTCCCCGGGTGATGTCCTGCATCTCGAAACGTTGAGTGATCAAGTGCAGTCGCAGGCGGCGACGCAACTTCAGCCGGGAGACCTCCCGATCCGGAAAAAAGGCACGTTCCTCGCGCAAGCGAAAGCGGTAGGTCGCCAGGATGGGCTCCCCCTGTTTCAGGAGATCCAAAACCTCACGTTGAAACCGGGCGGTCAGGACAGCCTGGGCATACAAATTATTGCCTTGCAGGGAGGCTACCACCTCCCGCAAGGGATTGGGAGGTGGTGCATCCTCACCCTGACAAGCCGCCAGGGAGATGAGAAGGATCACTCCGAGACAGGCTTGCAGCACTCCATGCATCAGCTTGTGAAGGCCATGGCCGCCCTGCCGACCCCCAGGGAGTAGGGGTGGAACGCTTCAACGGGAAGGTCAAGCGACGTACCCTCGACAAACTCCCAGGCTCCAGATTGGGACAGCAGTTTGTGCAACAGCATGTTGTTCATGGTGTGACCGGAGCGAACGCCCTCAAAGTGGCCTTGAATCGGATGGCCGAGCAGATAGAGATCCCCCAGGGCATCCATGATTTTGTGGCGAACGAACTCATCTTCGTAGCGCAGACCGCCGTCGTTGAGAATGCGATAATCCCCTATGGCGATGGCGTTATCCAGGGAGGCGCCACGCGCCAGGCCATTGGACTGCAACTCCTCGACCTCGTTGAGAAACCCGAAGGTGCGTGCCCGACTCACCTCTTTGACAAAGGCGGTCTCGGTCATCTCCAGTTCGACGCTCTGCTCGGTCAGCATGGGGTGGTCGAAGTCGATGGAAAAATGGACCTGAAAGCCATCACCGGGGTAGAAAGCGGCTCGTTTGTCACGCTCCTCGACGACCACCGGTTTTCTGACACGGATCCACTTTCTTGACACCTTTTGCTCCACGACCCCGGCGCACTGGATCAAAAAAACGAATGGTGCGGCGCTGCCATCCATGATGGGGACTTCGCCCGTGTCCAGGTCGATAAAGGCGTTATCCACCCCCAACCCGGCGAATGCAGCCAGCAGGTGCTCCACGGTGGAGACCTGCACGCCGTCGCGGTTGGCGAGCGTGGTACACAAGCGTGTATCGACGACGTTTTCGACCCGGGCCGGGATCAAGGCTCCCCGGCAATCCGTGCGTCGAAAGACGATGCCGGAATTTTCAGGGGCCGGACGCAGCGAAAGGTAGGTCTTTTTGCCGCCATGCAGGCCGATACCGGTACAACGAATCGTGTTTTTTAAAGTTTTTTGCAAGTACATGAAGAGATACCCTGGATTCCGTTCCGACCCCCGCTTGGGGCCTCCATAGACAACCCAGAAATGGATATGAAAGAAACGTGCCAACTATCAGTCATCACTTTGCACGTCGCGCCTCACGGGGCATCGGAAACCAACCCCATAAACGACATCGGACGGCCATAAAGCCGTCCGATGTGCGTTCATCTTTAGGTCAATCCATTTGTCGCCGCAGAAAAGTCGGCGTATCCAGCACATCGGCGTTGACCGGGCCGAACTCTTCCATGTCAGGGCGGCGGCGTGGCCGACGATTGCTGGACTTGCTCATCGACTCTGCCGGAGAGGAGCTTTCCATCTCTTTTTCCGGCTGGGAGTTGACCTGCCGGACGTTTTTTTGTTGGGTAACGGGGTGTGACGCAGCTCTTTCTCGGCTGGGGAAGGCGACCTTGTCGGCGCTGCCGATGCCTGTCGCCACGACCGTGACGCGGACGGCATCTTCCATGGCCTCGTCGAGGACGGCGCCAAAGACGATGATGGCATCTTCGTGGGCCATATCCCGGACCACGGTGGCGGCTTCGTCCACCTCCTGGAGGGCCAAGTTATAGCCGCCGGTGATGTTGATCAGGACGCCGCGTGCGCCATGGATCGAGACATCGTCCAGGAGCGGGCTGGAGATGGCCTGGGTGGCGGCATCCAGGGCGCGGGTGTCGCCGGAGGCTTCGGCGGCTCCCATCATGGCCTGTCCCATCTCGTCCATCACCGTGCGCACGTCGGCGAAGTCGACGTTGATCAACCCGGGGATAGTGATCAGGTCGGTGATGCCCCGCACGGCTTGGTGCAGAATATCGTCGGCTTTGCGGAACGCTTCGAGAATGGTGGTATTCTTTCCCACCACACCGAGGAGTTTTTGGTTGGGGATGGTGATGACCGTATCGACGTGCTTGCGCAGTTCGGCCAGGCCGTCTTCCGCAAACTTCATGCGTCGTTTTCCTTCAAACCCGAAGGGTTTGGTCACCACGGCGACGGTCAGGATTTGCATCTCCTTGGCGATTTTGGCGATGATGGGGGCTGCGCCTGTTCCTGTTCCGCCACCCATGCCGGCGGTGATGAAGACCATATCGGCGCCATTCAGGGCATCCTGGATGCGTTCCCGGCTCTCTTCGGCGGCGCGCATGCCCATGTCGGGTTTGGCTCCGGCTCCCAGGCCCCGGGTGACGCCTTCGCCAATCTGGATCCGGATGGGAGCCAGATTGCGCGCCAAGGCTTGGGCATCGGTGTTGGCAACGATGAACTCCACCTTGTCCAATTGGGACTGGATCATGTTGTTGATGGCATTGCCACCACCTCCGCCAACGCCGACGACCTTGATCCGTGCGCCTTTTGTTTCATCGTTCTGTTCGAATTCGATACCCATGTGACCCCCTTGATGGCCTAAAATTCAGGCATCATACCTTAAAAAATTTCCCCAAACCACTCTCGCATGCGATGCACCACCTTGCGCACCCCTCCGGTCTCTTCCGGAATGAAGCGTGTCGGACGATCCCGGTCAAAGCGCGTTGCAAACTGCACCAGACCCACTGCTGTGGAGTAGATCGGGCTGTTCACGACATCGGTCAATCCGCCGACACCTTGCGGAAGACCCCGGCGCACCGGTTTTTGAAATACGTCTTCGGCCAATTCAACCATGCCCTCCATGATAGCCGAACCTCCGGTCAGAACGATACCCGCTGCAATCTGTTCTTCGAATCCTGAGCGGGCGATTTCCCGTTTGACAAGGGTGAAGAGCTCTTCGACGCGCGGCTCGATGATTTCGGCCAGAATGTGCCGGGCCAGGGTTCGGGGCTTGCGGTCACCGATACTGGGGACTTCAATGATCTCTTCTGCGTTGACCAGAGAGGAGAGAGCGGCCCCGTAGTTTTTTTTGAGTTGTTCGGCCTCCCGGGTCGGGGTGCGCAGGCCGACGGCGATATCGTTGGTGACATGATCGCCACCGATGGCCAGGACGGATGTATGTTTGATGTGGCCATCGGCGAAAATGGCGATATCCGTTGTTCCTCCACCGATGTCGAGGAGACAGACGCCGAGCTCTTTTTCGTCCGAGGTCAAAACGGCCTCGGAGGAGGCCAGTTGTTCGAGGATGATGTTGCCCACATCCAGGCCACAACGGTTGGCACATTTGATGATGTTATGCGCCGACGAGACCGCGCCGGTGATGATGTGGACATTGGCCTCCAGGCGGACCCCCGACATGCCCAGGGGCTCCTTGATGCCATCCTGGCCGTCCAGGATGAACTCCTGTGGGATGGTGTGAAGGATCTCCCGATCCTGAGAGATGGGCTGCGCTCGGGCGGCATCCAGAACCCGCTGGATGTCGCTGGCTGTCACTTCCCCTTCTTTGGTTGCCACCACTCCATGGGAGTTGCCGCTCTTGATGTGGCTGCCAGCGATGCCGGTGTAGACCATGTTGATCTCCACGCCGGCCATCATCTCCGCTTCTTCCACGGCCATGCGCATGCTTTCGACCGTGGAATCGATGTCGATCACCACCCCTTTGCGCAACCCCCGGGAAGGGTGGGTACCGATACCGATGACATCCAGGCGTCCGTCCTGTTGCAGATCAGCCACGATGCAACAAATCTTGGTGGTACCGATATCCAGGCCGATAATGAGATTTTGATCCTGTTTTGCCATATCGTTTCCGAATCATCCTGAACCGTTTGAGGCCTTGCAGGCATCTTTCCTGCTGATCTCCCGGCGCTATCCCTGGCCGGAACGTGGACTTTTTTCCTGAATTTGCTTCTCAGGAGGAAGGGGGCGCACGGCCACCAAACCGGACACGCGCATATCCACCTGCCGAACGCGGCGATCCAGGATCCGGTAACGGCCCTGAAGCTGCTTCAACAGGTTCATTTCTGCCTCCGCGCGTTGTGAAAACAAGATCCTGACGCCTTTCTTCGTGTACATGATCCAGCGATCCCCGGGGATGCTGATCGCTTCGGAGAGTTGCTCCCGCAGCCAAGCATGCCTGCCCAACAAGTTCATAAGCGAAACGACTGTTTCCGACTCCAGAATCGACTCGTTGCGAAACACCACCGGCATGCGCAAAGGGTCGCCCTTCTCCAGGGATTTGATCTGCTTGCCATACTCATCCAGCAAGGTCAGCTGCTCCCCCTGCCGACCCATGCAGACTGCCACCTTCTCCACCATGGCAATCGCCAAAACGCCGGGGTAAACCCGTTCGACGCGCACTTTTCGGATCCAGGGCAATGCCGCCATTTTCTCCAGAACCAAACGCGGATCGATCCGCAACAGATTGGCCCCCTGAACGACGCCTATGCTGCGCAAGGCATCCAAAATGGCTTTCTCGTCCGTATGGACCCGGCCCAACAACCGGATCTCCTCCAATTGAAAACGCCCGGGTTGACGGGCCTCACGCCAGCCCCATGTCAGCCCTGCCACGACAAGCACGACAGAAAATAAAGTCAGCAAACGGGACCACATGACTTCAGAGCAGCACTCCGCAATATTCGTGCCACAAGTTGATCGAAACTCATCCCTGCGGCGGCGGCAGCCTTGGGGGCCAAACTGAGTTCAGTCATGCCAGGCACGGTGTTGATTTCAAGAACCCAAGGTGATTCATCATGATCCAACATGACATCGACCCTGGCCAAACCTTGGCAGCCTGTCACGCGATAAGCCGATAGGGCTGCTGCATCCACCCGCTCAAAGGCCAGGGCGGAGAGACCTTGTGGGGGGATTCGGTACTCTGTCCGGCCCGAGGTGTATTTGTTGGTGAAATCGTAGAAACCATCGATCGGATGGATTTCGATGGGGGGCAATGACTGACCATCCAGGATGGAGACTGTCAACTCCTTGCCGACGATGGCCGACTCCACCAGGATTCGGGCCATCCCGTCGGGGGGAAGGTCGCGGGTTTGGGCAGCGCTCATCAAGGCTTCCGGCAGCCGGGATCGTTCTGTCACACGAGTCACGCCGACGCTGGAGCCGGAGTTGGCCGGCTTGACATACCAGGGAGGAGGCGAGCGTACCTGCCCGGCTGCTTGCGCCGGATCGCCGCCCACAGCGGCAAGGAGAATCTCCTGGCCGACGGGAGTGGGCACCCCGCCGTCACGAAATAGACACTTGGTCAAAGTTTTGTTCATGCAGACAGCCGATGCGGCCACACCCGATCCCGTATAGGGGATGCCCATCACCTCCAGGAGTCCCTGGACCGTGCCATCCTCTCCCAGGGGGCCATGCAAGGCCAAAACCGCGACCCCGATTCCCTCCCGCACCAGAACCGAGGCCAGATCCCGACCCACATCGACCGGGACGACCTGATGGCCCAGGCGCTCCAGGGCGGCTGTCATGGCACGCCCGCTTCGGAGGCTGACCTCGCGTTCCGCAGAGATCCCCCCCATCAACACCCCGATTTTCCGTTCCTGCCATTCCATGTGACTCAACCGACCCGGTGGGCCGCTTCCCTGCGCTGGTTGAACTGACGCCATAAGGTAGGGGTTTCACCTCCCCCGCGCAAGTCATTCTTTCTCCCTCCGGCCACTTTTCCCGCCTCCATGGGCTAACCATTTGGAGATACGATGCGAACTTCGAGTTCAAGCCCGACGTGACTCTTTTTTAATACTTTTTCGCGTATCAAATCGATCAAGGTTAATATGTCACCACTCCTGGCTCCTCCCCGATTCAAGATAAAATTGCAATGCTTCTCGGCAACCTGTGCCCCGCCCTGGCGAACCCCGCGCAGGCCAACGGCATCAATCAGTTGCCAGGCGCCGGGTCCGGTTGCAGGGTTGCAGAAAACGCTTCCTGCGGAGGGGTATTGCAACGGCTGACTGTGACGCCTTCGTTGATTGAAATCCCGCATGGTGTGGCGAATTCGTTCCGGATCTCCCGGTTGCAGGCGGAAGTGTCCCGACACAAAAAACCAACCTGAAGGGAGCTGAGTCCGCCGGTAGGACATGGCCAGCTCTTGGGGTGTTCGGTCATGGCATTGGCCTGTGGGGTCCATGACCTGTGCGTGCTGGAGGATTTGCCGCATGTCGCCACCGTAGGCGCCGGCGTTCATGCGTAACGCCCCTCCGACGCTGCCGGGAATTCCAGCCAAAAACTCCGCCCCGGTCAGCCCGTGCCGACGGGCAAAATGGGCCAGAGTACGGGTGGACACGCCAGCTTCGGCGGCGATGGTCCAGGGATCCGTCATGCGGATCTGGTTCATGCCCGGTGCCAGATCCATGACGACTCCTTGAAAGCCGGCATCGTCGATCAAAACGTTACTGCCTCCGCCCAAAAGCAACCAGGGGATCTCACCTGCCAGATTTTGCACCAGATGCGACATCTCCTGAACCGTGCTGGGAAAGACCAGCCAGCGTGCCGGACCGCCGATACGCCAGGTGGTGTGCGGCGCCAGGGGAACCCATTCGGCTACAGGGCGGGAAAGCTTGGGAAAAAATGGGGATGCAGCACTCAATGAATGCCCTTGCTGTTGAGGTAACGCCCGTATTGGGAATCGGTTCCCATGATGTGTTCCACGAGCCAGGATTTGAGAAAGCCCAGGAGTTCCAACGCTGAAGCCCGATCACCACCCTTTTCCAGACGTTGCAGAAATTCGCCGACCCGGTTGACCAGTTTGACATGCTCCTGCTTGTGCCGGGGCGTATCCGGGTAGCTGTGTCCTTCGAACAGGGACTCCTCATCCTTGAAGTGTTTGACCGTGTAGCTGACCAACTCGGGCAAGGTGGTTTTCAGGCCACGTTGAATGTCTCCGGCACGCACGGCGGCATAGACCTCATTGACCAGATCCACCAGGCGCCGATGTTGTTGGTCCATGGCGCGAATGTTGACACTCAATTTATTGGTCCAGGGCATCAGGACTGCCTTTTCCCCGCTACCCAGATCCTCCATCTGGAAAAAGGCGATGACACCCTGAAGTTTGTTGGCCTGGGCAGAGAGGCGGTCCGCCGTGGCGGCCATATCCTCGGCGGAGGCGGCATTTTTTTGAATGACCTGATCCAGTTGCTGAATAGCCAGGTTGAGCTGGTTGGCTCCCTGGTCCTGCTCCACGGAACTGGCAGCGATGTTCTGAACCAGTTGTGTGGTTTGATGGATATCGGGAACCAGACGTTCCAGCAAGGTTCCAGCCGTTTCGGCAATGCGGACACTCCGATCAGCGATCTGGGTGATTTCGCTGGCAGCGCCCTGGCTGCGCTCGGCAAGCTTGCGGACTTCGGTCGCCACCACGGCGAACCCTTTGCCGTGTTCCCCGGCTCGGGCGGCTTCGATGGCGGCATTCAGCGCAAGCAGATTGGTGCGCCGGGAAATTTCCTCGATAACCAATATTTTGTCGGCAATCTGGCGCATCGCCTCCATGGCATCCTTGACGGCTTGACCACCTTTGGCGGCATCCCGAGCATTTTTTTCGGCCATTTCCCCGGTGGAGCGGGCATGGTCGGTGTTTTGGTGGATGGTCGCTCCCATCTGTTCTACGGCGGCTGAACTTTCCTCCACGGCGGCGGCCTGGTGTGCAGCGCCGTCGGAGACCTCCTGGGCGGAGGTGCTAACTGTTTGACTCTCCTGCACCACGTTATCGCCAACGGTCACCAGGGAGTGCACGGTTTCGCGCAAATTGCCCACCATACTTCTGAGGGCGCCATAAAGGCCATCCACCGGGCGACCGGGGTCAAATCGCATGCCCAGCTCACCCTGGGCCACGCGGTTGACGATTTCGATCATTTCCGCAGGTTCACCCCCCACCAGCCGCAAAATTCTCCGGCCTGTCACGATCAGCAACACCATACCCACGCCACTTACGATCAGAATGATCCCGGTCATCATGCGCGACGACTGCACCATCTGCATGGTGCTCGTATCCGATCCGCCGGACTGGGACAGCAGATGGTACGAAACACTCGACAAAATGGTCATGCTGAAAAGAATCAGGCCCATAAGCATCATGGAACCCCTGACACCTGGCTGCCACAAGCGCCGCCCCCTTATTGCGACCATGCTTTTCCCCTCCCCATCTTCGCTCCCCGATTGTCACGACCAACCGACCCCTCCGAAACGCTTATCACATCTGACCTTTTCGGGGAAGGTTGTCCAGTAATACAGTGCTCTCCTGTCACCCCTGGAGGATCAAAATTTCAATCAACCCAAACCCCGTCACGACATAAAAAGCGACCTGTTTGCCATCGAAGAGAATGGCCGGTTTGGGTTTGGAGATGCAAATCAGCCGATGTCCGTCCTGTTTGATCGCGGCCAGGGTATGTTCCAGGTTTTCTGTATGAAAACAAAGGTGATATATACGCTCGGGCGCGTCTTGCAGAATGTGTTCCAAAGGGCCGGGTTCATCACTTTTGGTAATGAGTTCCACCGCAGGCATGGCGGGATGTGTCGCCATGCAAAGTCGGACTTTTTGCAGGGGGTCATGGAGTTCCTCTCCCAACGTGTACCCCAATCCCGCCAAAAATTTTCTGGCCTGCTCTTTTTTGGCGACGGCCAAACCGAAATGATGGAACATCAAGCCGTAGGAACGCATCTTGCCCATCCTCCCCCCTCGGTTGTCACATTTCACCCTTGCAAAAAAAAAGCTTGGGCATGAGTAACCATTCACCACCCTTGCAAGAAAAGCCTGGACATGAAAGCCTTTGTCAGGGCTTCGCCCCGAACCCCACCAGGAGGAAGGGCGCAGCCCTTCCTCCTGGACCTCCATCCCAGTTTTTCAATCCTTTTTTTGGGGAGGGAGATCGCAACCCTTCCTCCTGGGCGGACATTACCTTTTCGGCGTGATTCCCAGCTCCTGGATTTTTTTGCGCAGGGTATTCCGGTTGATGCCGAGCACCTGGGCAGCCTTGACCTGATTGCCGCGTGTTTCCAAAAGAACCCGGTTCAGAAGCGGCTCCTCGACCAGACGCAAAATAAAATCGTAGAGATTGGCTGGGGGGATGCCGTTCAGGGAGGCAAAAAAGCGGTCCAGTTCGTTATGAATGGCCTGTTGCAAGGGCAGGTTTGGATGAGATGACGGAGGTGAGAAGGTGGCAGGTGCGGCGGCCCCTTCTGCCGAAGACCGGGATGCCACATCCGAACCAATCGGAGGGGGATCGACTTGCCGGGGTTCCGGAAGATCCAGATGGTTGGGTTGAATCGTCTCATCCGGGACCAGGACCATGAGGCGGTGGATGAGATTTTCCAATTCGCGCACATTTCCGGGCCAGACGTGGGTGGTCAAGCGCTCCAGGGTGGCGGGAGCCAGGCGCTTGCGGGGCAATCCGTGCTCCTTGGCAGCCCGGCCCAAAAAAAAGTCGGCCAGCAAGGGGATATCCTCCCGCCGGGAGCGCAGGGAAGGGACGTGGATGGGAATGACATTGAGACGATAGAACAGATCCTCCCGAAAACGGCCCGCGCCGATGGCGGCGGGGAGATCCTGGTGCGATGCGGCAATGATGCGAACATCGCTGCGCATGGTTTGCGTACTTCCCACCTGGGTATAGGTGCCATCCTGAAGGACGCGCAACAGACGGGTTTGGGCCTCCATGGGCATGTCGCCGATTTCATCCAGGAACAGAGAACCGCCACGCGCCTGTTCAAAATGGCCGGGGCGACGGGAAATGGCGCCGGTGAAGGCGCCCTTTTCGTGGCCGAACAGTTCGCTTTCGATGAGGCTGCGCGGAATGGCCGCCATGTTGATGGCCGTGAAAGGTTGGTTGCGGCGGGGACTACAGGCATGGATGGCCCGGGCGACAAGTTCCTTGCCTGTTCCGGACTCACCGTGGATCAAGACCGTCATTTCCGAATTGGCGAGGCGGCCAATGACCCTGAACAACTCCTGCATGGCCATGGACGAACCGATGATGCCGCCAAACCGATCCAATTCGGGATTTTCCCGAAACTCCGGCACGGGCCGAGAGTGGATCAAGGACCGGTTGACCAGATCAACCAACGTGTTGATGTCGAAAGGTTTTGGTAAATATTCAAAAGCTCCCCGCTCAAAGGCGTGCACGGCGTTACGCAGGGTGGACTGAGCCGTGATCACGATCACCGGCATGAGGGGATAACGCTCTTTAAGCGTCTTGAGAAGATCCAACCCCGAACCGGAGGGCATGACAATGTCTGTGATGACCAGATCGGCCTTGGCGTTGTGCATATGATCCAAAAGTTTCTCGCCGCCGTCAAAACAACGGACATGAAAGCCGGAACGGACCAGGGCATGTTCCAGCACGAAACGAATGGAGGGGTCGTCGTCGGCGACCAGGATGGTTTTCGATGTGCTGTCGTTCATGGAAATTGTCCTCAAATTTCGGCCAAACGAAATAAAAATAGTATTTGTTCAGCACCTACTCAAAAAACGATTGAAAGACTGAATCAGTCGCATTTTTTCATGGGCAACATCACCCGAAACAGGGTGTTTCCCGGATGGCTCTCCACCTCCACAAGGCCGTCGTGGTCATTGATGATTTTTTGTGCAATGGCCAGTCCCAATCCCGTGCCATGTTTTCGGGTGGTCACGAAGGGAAGAAAGATCCGGTTTTGCATCTCTTCCGGGATGCCGGGGCCATTGTCCAGCACCTCCACGACAACGTGATGGCCACGCCGTCCCTGAGCCATACGGATGGCATGGGCAAAACGGGTGTGGATCCGGACCGTGCCTCTGGGCCCTGCCGCCTCCTGGGCATTTTTGACCAGATTCAGGAAGAGCTGGATCAAGGCGTCCCGGTCACCCAGAAGCGTGGGCAGGGAGGGGTCATAATCTCGTTGTGGTTTGGGTGGATTCTGCTCCGCCAGATCCAAAACATGGTTCAAGATTTCATGAATGTTGGTCTCCTGGAGTTGGAGGGGATGATCTTCTGCCAGGCCCAGGAGGCGATCCAGGAGCCGGGTGATACGGTCCACTTCCGTGCGAATCAACTGCGTGTATTCCCGGGTCGCGGAGTGTTGACACTCCAGTTCGACGAGTTGTGCCGCACCGCGAATGCCGGCCAGGGGATTTTTCACCTCATGGGCCACGGTCATGACCATGGTGCTCAGGGAGTCCAGGGTCTCATTCAATCTTTGTCCCGCCTCCAACCGTTCGACGGTGCCGACCTCTTCCAGTTGGAGGATGGCTCCAACGTTATCTCCGGTCGGCGTCCGCAATGGACAGGCAGTGAGGGAGAGCGTCAACTCCTGCATGGGTCCGAGATGAATGCGGGCATGGCGCAGGCGGCAGGGCATCGCCAATTTTTGAGCGCGGGTCAGGATATCCAGGGCCAGCGGGTGTCCTGGCAACAGGCGATCCAGGGACTCTCCCAGCAGGCGATGCCGGGGTTTTCCCAGCAGCCGCTCGGTGGCGCTGTTGACATAGCGCACCACCCCATTCTGGTCCACGGCGATCATGCCCGTGGCAATCTGGTCGCACAGGGTGGCCGGGGTGAAGAGCGCCGTCATGCCTCTGCGTCCAGGTGGGTGGCAAAAAAACGTTGCATGCAGTCGCGTGTGGCGGTCGCGTCCACTGTGTGGTTGATTTCCTGCCGAAAGGTGGCGCTGCCGGAGAGGCCCCGGCTGTACCAGGCCAGATGTTTGCGGGCCAGAAGGTTGCCGGTAACCGGGCCATGAAAAGTCAACAGGGACTCAAAATGATCTCGGGCGACCTGGAATCGCTCGGCCAAAGGTGGGTCCGGCCAGTGGGAACCTGTGCGCAGATGGTGGTCGATCTGGCGAAATATCCAGGGACGGCCCAAAGCGCCGCGTCCAATCATCAGGGCATCGACGCCACTATCGGCCAGACAGCGTGCAGCCACAGCAGGCGTGGTGATATCGCCGTTGCCAATCACCGGGATGGATATCTGCCGTTTGATCTCCGCGATTTGTGCCCAATCAGCCTGGCCGTTGTACATTTGCGCCCGGGTGCGGCCATGGACGGTCAACCAATGAATGCCGCTCGCTTCGGCAATGCGGGCAATTTGCAATCCGTTCAGATGTTCCGCGTCCCAGCCCAGGCGGATTTTGATGGTCACTGGCACCGGAACAGCCTTGACGACCTGTTCCATGATCCGTCCGGCAAGGCATTCATCACGCATGAGCGCGGCTCCTGCGCCGCCCTTGATGATCTTGCGCACCGGACACCCCATGTTGATATCGATCATGCCTGCTCCCAGATCGACATGCATGCGCGCCGCCTTGGCCATCACCTCCGGATCCGCGCCGGCGATCTGCACGGCCAACGGCATCTCTCTCTCCAGAGAGGTCGTCTTTTCCCGGCACCCTTTCGTTTGGCGCACCATGGCCTGTGAAGCCACCATCTCCGAAATGGTCAGGTCAGCCCCCATCCGTTGCGCCAAAAGGCGAAACGGCCCATCTGTCACCCCCGCCATGGGAGCCAGGAGCAGAGGAGTGCCATTTTTATTGGCAAACCAGGGGTGAATGGCTTTTTTATGAGGCATTCCATGGCCTGCTTTTGTCTAAAATTTAATCCTGTCATGGATCATATCTATAGGGTTCGCAATTATTGTGCAACTATTCAGCAAAACAAAAAAAATACGTTGGAGCCAGTCCCCTGGACCCCGTTTCCAAAAAACGATCATGGCTTTGGGTATGCCCATTTCAAACGCGATTGCCCTGGGGGAACTCTTTTTCAGGTACTGAACGATCACGAAAAGTGCTACCCTGGCGAGTGCGCCATACGTGAAGTCGCCCGGTGCGCCGAACAAGGGAGTTGATGCCAGAATGTTTACCGGTTTGATCGAAGATGTGGGCACCATGCGTGACATACAGCGATCCAGCCAGGATTGGCGGCTTGTGATCCTGTGTGGTCTGGATTTGGCGCAGGTCAGGGAGGGAGACTCGATTGCCGTCAATGGCGCCTGTCTCACAGTGGTGGCCCGGGCTGGAGATGCGTTCACCGTCGAAGCCTCTGCCGAAACAGTGGCCCGGACAACCTTTCAGGAACTTACGACCGGCGCTCGGGTCAATCTGGAACGGTCACTGGCCTTGAGTGAACGACTGCATGGCCACCTGGTCCAAGGCCATGTCGACGCCGTAGGTCGGGTCGTGGAAAGAAATGTTCGGGGACGTTCGGTGGAAATATGGTTCCGTGTCCCGGAGGCGACAGGGAGGTATATTGTCGCGAAAGGGTCGGTTGCCATTGACGGTGTCAGCCTGACAGTGAATGCCGTGCGGGATACCGGTGATGAGACGCGCTTTGCGGTGAACATCATTCCGCACACCCGCATGAAGACCACCCTGGACGGGTTGTCTGTGGGAACCAAGGTCAATGTAGAGTCCGACTTGATCGGTCGTTATGTGGAGCGTCTCCTGGCAGCCAACAAGGTATCTCCGTCTGGCGGTGACCGTCAGATGGCCAGCGGTTGCATCGACACCGCCTGGCTAAAGGCACGGGGGATCGTTTGAATCACAAACCTGGATGGAACATCAGTGACATTTCATAGTATCGAAGAGATCATCGCCGATATGGCTGCCGGACGGATCGTCATTCTGGTGGACGATGAAGACCGCGAAAACGAAGGCGATCTGGTCGTCGCCGCAGAGAAATGCACCCCCGAAAACATCAATTTCATGATCCGCTACGGACGCGGCCTCGTCTGCCTGACGATGACCGGTGAAAGAATTCGGCACTTGCAACTGCCATTGATGGTGGTGGACAACGACGAAAAATTTAAAACCGCGTTCACCGTGTCGGTCGAAGCCCGCACCGGCGTCACGACAGGCATCTCGGCACAGGACCGGGCGCGCACCGTTCAGGTGGCCATCGACGATGCTTCGACACCCGGCGACCTGGTGCGTCCCGGACACATTTTTCCATTGATGGCGCGTGATGGAGGCGTTCTTGTCCGGGCAGGCCATACGGAGGCCTCGGTTGATCTGGCACGCATGTCTGGCCTCAAACCCGCCGGGGTGATCTGTGAAATTCTCAAGGATGACGGCACCATGGCCCGGGTTCCGGATTTGAAAAAATTTGCCGTGGAACACGGGTTGAAAATCGGGACCATCGCCGACCTGATCTCTTTTCGCATCAACAATGAACAGATGGTGCATCGCGCCGTCGAAGCAACATTACCCAGCAGCTTTGGTGGCGAATGGCGATTGATAGTCTTCAACAACGATGTCGATTCTCACCAGCACGTGGCCCTGGTCAAGGGCGTTGTTGACAACGGAGAACCTGTCCTGGTGCGGGTACACTCCGAATGTCTGACCGGTGACCTGTTTGGCAGCCAGCGCTGCGATTGCGGCAACCAACTGCATGCCGCCATGGAACAGATCGGTCTTGCGGGTCGGGGTGTGATTCTTTATTTGCGACAAGAGGGTCGCGGTATTGGCCTGATCAACAAAATGCATGCCTATAACCTCCAGGATTCGGGTTTGGATACCGTGGAGGCCAACCAGAAGCTGGGATTCTCCGCCGATTTACGCGACTATGGCATCGGCGCCCAGATTTTGCGGGATCTGGGCGTGGCCCGGCTGCGCTTGATGACCAATAATCCACGTAAAATTATTGGTTTGGAGGGATATGGCATGGAAGTGGTAGAACGTGTCCCCATCGAAATTCCGGCACGCGAACAAAATGCCCGTTATCTTTCGGCCAAAAAATTTAAAATGGGTCACCTGATCCACCAATTTTCCGAACCTGTTCAAACATCCATGGGGACAGAAGAAACATGATCGATACCCCTGTCTTGGAAGGGCTCCTCAACGCCACCGAAGGACGCTTCGGGGTGGTGGTGAGCCGCTTCAACAGTTTCATCGGCGAACGCCTCCTGGAAGGAGCCCTCGATTGCTTGGTGCGTCACGGCGCCGACCCTTCTCACATCACCGTGATACGTGTGCCTGGCGCCTTTGAGATTCCCATGGCCGCCAAAAAGGCTGCCGAAAGCGGACGCTACACCGGAGTCATCTGCCTGGGTGCCGTTATTCGAGGGCAGACGCCCCATTTTGATTATGTGGCTGCGGAAGTCAGCAAAGGGATCGCTACCGTTGCCATGGCCACCGGAGTTCCTGTGGGGTTCGGTGTCCTGACCACGGATACGGTCGAACAGGCTATTGATCGTGCTGGGACCAAGGCAGGCAATAAAGGTTGGGATACGGCCCTGTCCATTATCGAGATGATTGACCTGTTCAAAAAGCTGTGATCCGGTCTCGTCAGAATTTCTCCTGGCCCCTGCCTGGGGAGGTTGGTGGCGATGCACCACCCGGCAACGCATCGGGGTCCAGGGGAATGGCTCCCTGGCAGGGACTTGGACGGCGTCCTGGTGGGGTTCGGGGCAAAGCCCCGACGAAGGCTTTCATGTCCAGGCTTTTCTTGCAAGAGTGTTGAATGGTTTCGTGGATTCTTGGGTCGTTATCGCAAACCTGTTGGTCATGATACAATATGGGTAGACAAGCGTGAAAAATCGCCGGCCTCCTGAGGGTGTACGGAGTGGCAATCGCCGCAAGGCGCGGGAATTGACCGTTCAGGCCCTCTACCAAAGTGATCTCTCCGGTGACGATGTCCACCAGGCTGTGGAGCAGCTGTGCGAAAGTGCCGCAGACGACCATATCGATCTGGAATATTTCCGTCGCGTTGCGGTTGGCGTTCGTGTTCGGCTGTCGGAGCTGGATGCGTGGATCCAGGGAGCAACCCAAAACTGGTCGCCGGAGCGCATCTCGGTTGTGGATCGTAACGTCTTGCGCCTGGGTATTTACGAACTGCTGGCCGAACACACGGTGCCCCGGAAAGTGGTCATCAACGAGTGCATTGAACTATCCAAGAAGTATGGTGGCGAGGGGTCGGGGCGTTTCGTCAACGGAATTTTGGACCACGCCGCACTCCGCATTCGAGGTGAGCGGGATCGAGAGTTGAGCAACCTGGAAGAGCAAGACCCAAAACTTGCGCAACCGGAAAAAATCGGCGATTTGGAGGAATAGTCGATGACCGTGGAAAATGCCATCTCCTCACTTGGGGAGTTTGAGTTGATTCGGCGCTTTTTTGCCTCACGGGAGAACATCGCCCCTTCCGCCATGTCGGTTGTTGCCGGCATCGGGGATGACGCTGCCGTGCTGGCCGTGCCGCGAACGCAACACCTCTTGACTTCGGTCGATACCCTGGTGGAAGGCATCCACTTCGCCTCGGATCAGGATCCCTTTCTGGTGGGGTGCAAGGCGTTGTTGGTCAACATTTCCGATATGGCGGCCATGGGTGCAACGCCGCACTGTTACCTGCTCTCCCTTTCGCTTCCCGCCACCACCCCCCTGAGGTGGGTGGAGGAGTTTTCCCGGGGCTTGCGGGAGATTGCCGGACGGTTTTCGCTCTCATTGATCGGTGGCGATACCGTCGGAAGCCGAGGTGGCGTGACTGTCACCATCTCCATTCTGGGATTGACAGGACAAAATCGGGCTATTTTCCGCTCTGGCGCCCAGGTTGGGGATTGTGTCTTCGTTTCCGGCTCCATCGGTGATGCCACCCTCGGATTGGCCTGGAGCATGGGCCAACTGCCCTGGGTCAACCCCGACGATGGAAACTGGCTGTGCAACCGTCTCGATTTGCCGCAACCCCGGGTCCAATTGGGAAAAATGCTCCAGGACGCCGCCGTGGCCCATGCTGCCATCGATATTTCCGACGGTCTGGTGGCTGATCTCGGGCATCTGGGTGCCAGCTCTGGAGTGAACGTTCGCATCCATGCAGAAAAGGTTCCTCTCTCCGATACCGCACGTCGCGTCATTCACGGACGGGATTCCTCCATGCTCACCCGGTTGCTGACTGGTGGTGAAGATTATGAACTGGCTTTCGCCGCTCCCGATGGAGCCCGTCACTCCATTCTGGAAATTTCGCATTGTCTGGAAATTCCCATCACGGAAATCGGCGAATGCGTCGCAGGTGCCCCAGGTGTCACGCTTCTGAGTGCAGGCGAACCCATGCTTCTCGAACAAGCCGGTTGGTCACACTTTTGATCGCAGGTAACTATTCACCACCCGCCTACGAATCGGGGTCCAGGGGGCTGGCTCCCTGGCTTAGTCCAGGGCAGCGCCCTGGTGGGGTTCGGGGCGAAGCCCTGACAAAGGCTTTCCTGTCCAGGCTTTTCTTGCAAGGGTGGTGAATCGTTAGTGCGGCCAGGCAAGGTCGCGTATTTCTGCGGGTGCGAATCCCGTCCCGGAAGGCTGGCCAGCCACCGGGAAACGAGTCCTTGGAGGTGCGGGGGCAACCCCAAGCTTTAAGCGTAGGAGAGTGACACGACAGGCCGTAAGCCGCAAGGCTGAAGCGATTGAGCCTCGTAAGCACCAAATGGGAAGGACGACGTTGTTAACTTAACGGAAGTCAACACGGGTGGTGGCGTCATGGCAAGTGACCACCTGCTTCCCCGGGGTCGGAGAGCTTGGCATGTCGGAGATTGGGGATATGTGGCAACCTGGGAGACCCGGATGGGTCGTCTTTATTGCAGCGCCTGGCGTTGAAGGCCCGCAAGGAGCCTGGATTTCAGTTCAGCATTCTGTTTCACCTGATGAACGTGGAACTCTTGCGGGGATGCTTTGCGGGGCTACGGGAAGATGCAGCCGCAGGCATGGATCGGGTGAGCAAGGAGACGTATGGGATCAATCTGGAGGAGAACCTGAAGGAACTGGTCAGGCGTCTTCACCAGATGGGATACCGACCGCAGCCGGTGAAACGGGTGTATATACCGAAACCGGGCAGTGACAAGATGCGACCTCTTGGTGTGCCGGTGCTGGAAGACAAGCTGGTGCAAGCGGGTATGGTGAAGATCCTGGAGGCGATTTACGAACAGGATTTCATCGCGGACTCTTATGGATTCCGTCCTGGACGTGGATGCCATGACGCCCTGCGGGCGTTGAATCTGGAAGTCCACCGGGAACCGGTCAATCATGTGGTTGAAGTGGAGGCAGGGCGCGACTCATCCGGTATGCGGATGATTTTGTGGTGGCCTTTCAGCAGGAGGAGGACGCCAAGAGATTCCGCCAGGAACTGGAAGAACGCCAGGCTATCTTCGGGCTGTCGCTGGCGTCGGAGAAGACCAAGGTCTTTGAGTTTGGACCGCTCGTCTGGGAGGGGCCGGGGACAACGGATGCAGGGTCGAAATCATGTGGCACTGCCGGGAAACCAGGCAGAAACGGAGAAAACAAACCTCGACCCGCCGCATTCCGAAGAAACCGGTCTACTCGACTGATCGCAGAATGGTTGCGCAAGGTGTACGCCCTTGTTCCTCGTAGCGACAAACAGATCGCTTTTCCAAAATATCCCGGAAGGCTCCAGGGTTGCCAAAAAGGCCCTGGTGTCATGCGTGAGTGCGGGTTATCCTGCACCCGGTACAAGCCTGAGGGTGTGCTGAGAAGCGTGCTGGCGTAGCTCAACGGTAGAGCAGCTGATTTGTAATCAGCCGGTTGGGGGTTCGATTCCTCTCGCCAGCTCCAAAGAAAACAAATAGTTAAGGCCACTCACAAGGTGGCCTTTTTTGTTTGGGGTTACGCGGGGGTTACGGAACTGTAAAGCGCAACGCCATTTGGCTGTAAATGTAAAGCGCTACGCCATTTGGCACCGATTGATGCGCAGGATGGCACTGCTTTTTGACTTTTTCCCTCTCGATTTTTTCCCGCATTTTCCCTTGGCATAAAATTTGACGGACTGATTCAGACAAGGGGAATTGTTTCTCGCAGGTGGTGCCATTTCAGATGAACATGTCATCACCCGGCCAGTATGGTGCGCACCACGGTGATGAAGCTTTCCCAGGTTCCTCTTTTCAGCATGTCTCTGCCCAGTTCGGCCAGGACATCCCCGGCGGTGTTTTGACCGGTTGCAAGCGCCCCCGGGGTTTTGCTGAGCGCTGCCAAACCTTTACTGGTAAGGATGACATTGGCAAACATGTCATGGCCTTTTTTTCCCGCTGCCCCGGTCGTGCGCAAGAATCTTTCTTCCTGCAAGAAATACATGGTGGCGGAATAGACCAGCAGCCGCCGTACCTTGCGGGTGGGGTCGGGAACGTCTTCAAATGCTTCCAATTCAGCAATTTTCAGAATGGTTGGAATCGGAAACGTCTGATAGAGGTTACCCAGAATCAATCCGACCCCGCGATTGAAATCATCAATATTTTCCACGCTTGTCTCCTCTTATCCTGTCACCCACCCCGGATGCCCCGAGTATCGGTGCAATCCGGACAAATCTTGCGGCCTCGTCCCATTATCCAGATCCGCAAGATACAACAACATGGAGTCGGGCGCCGGCCTGGGACAGATC